>JAAYSI010000224.1 GCA_012524045.1 Peptococcaceae bacterium
GAAGTGAAAAAAGAAACAGCAGGGGTAATGGCTCAAGCTCAAAAGGCTAAGAATGATTTGGACAAAAACACCAGTGATATTAACAAGTACACCGAGCTGGCGAAAAAAGCTCTTATGGCAGGCAATGAAAACGATGCGAAGATCTTTTTAGCCAAGAAACAAGAGTTAGAGCAAGAACGGCAAGCTTTAGAGGCTGTGCATAGAGCAACTCAGGAAAATGCTCAGCGCATGGTTGAGATGTATAACAAATTGACCAAAGATATCGAAGAGCTCAAAAGAAGAAAACAGCTGATAGCGGCTAAAACAGCAGTGGCCAAAACTCAGGATAAGCTCAATAAAGTGGATAGCTCTTTGACCAAAGCTGGCGGAGTTTTAAGCAAATTTGACCGTATGGAAGAAAAGGCTGATCGGATGTTTGAAGAAGCTAAAGCTATGGCCGAGTTAAACAAGCTTCCGCTTGATGAAGCCATGGAACTGGAAAAGAAATACGCCGGCGTCAATGATCAGAGCGTGGAAGATGAGTTGGCAGCCTTGAAAGCTTCTTTAGGCCTAACTGAATAAGACTTAATTGAATAGAGCAAGAAAAATGAAAAGGATTTAAAAACTGAGAAATATGAGTAGGACATCTCACTTTGCTTCGGTTAGCGGCATAATGTAATAGCACAGCAAGCCGAAAGGAGATACTGCTCTATGAGACCCCCTTATGGAGAACCGAATCCTAGTATGGCTCCTGTAATGTCAGATTATAGGCGTACACTCATGCTGGTAATGCCGGCAATCAGGCACGGCCTTCGCGAAACAAGACCGGTAAGCGTCAAGCATGCAGTTACGGAGGCAGCCCTGGTAGCCTATTTGCTTGGTCAAGGCTATGATTTCCACCAGGCCCTGCGCATTGTGGAGTACTGGGAAAGGTACGAAAGTTTTCCTATGTAGTTTAGGCTAGCGAAAAAACACATAATCTGAGGCTTGCGCCCTCGAGCCGAAAGTTCTGAGGCGTAAAGCCTTATTTTTCATAGGTAAATAAGTATAAGTGTTCAAAACTTTCCTGATTAATTATAAAATAGACAGGTAAAGCTATAGCAAACATACGAATGTATAGGAAAGTAGAGAAAATATAGATAAAGAATAAATAAGTATAGATTGAAGTAGAAAAAATATAGATAAAGAATAAATAAGTATAGATAAAAGTAGAAAAAGTATAGATAAAGAATATAAAGTATAGAGAATATAGAAAAATATAAAAAGTTTCAACGAAAGAAGGTATATTTTTGGCTAGGTTTATCCATCCGACAGCGCTTGTCGCTGCCAGTGCAGTTCTTGCCGAAGGGGTACATATTGGCCCTTATTGCGTAATCGGCGAACAAGTAAAAATCGGCGAGGGAACCGAACTAGCTGTGGGCTGTGTGTTAGCCGACGGGGTAGAGCTTGCTGACAGGGTTAAGCTCGGTTCCTATGTGGTGGTCCATGCCGGGACCCAGCTCGGCGCAGGTTGTTTTGTCGGCGACCATACGACTTTGGGCAAAGCCCCGCGGGCTGCTCTGACCAGCACAGTTAAAACTCAGCCGGACTTACCGCCTTTACAGCTTGGTCCTAATTGCACCATAGGTTGCTCGGCAGTGCTTTACGCCGGGACGGTGTTAGCTGACGCCGTTTTCGTAGGGGACAGGGCTGTAATCCGGGAAGGTTGTACTCTGGCCGAAAAAGTCGTGGTCGGAAGTGGGAGTACAGTTGAAAATGATACCAAAATTGGAGCTTACACCAAGATTCAGAGCGGTTCTTATATAACTGCCTATATGGAAATTGAAGATAGGGTCTTTATAGCCCCGATGGTTACCACCACCAATGATAACTATATGGGGCGAACCGCAAAACGCTTTAAATATATCAAAGGAGCTACTATAAGAAGGGGCGCTCGGATTGGCGGTGGAGCAATCCTGCTGCCGGGGGTGGAAGTGGCCGAAGAAACTTTTGTTGCGGCCGGCGCCCTTGTTACCAAAGATACCGGAGCGCGTAAAGTGGTTAAAGGTTTTCCGGCCAAAGAAAGCCGGGATGTGCCCGAAGATGAACTTCTAAATTTGTTTACTAGAGGAGAAAGGAAGGATTAAGGTGAGTATACCCTTATTGGATTTAAAAGCTCAGTACCTGTCAATAAAAGAGGAAATCGACCAAGCAATTATGCAGGTGCTTGATTCCAGCAGGTTTGTGCTTGGCCCGGAAATGCGCGCCTTAGAACAGGAGATTGCTGCTTACTGCGGGACTGACTATGCTGTGGCTGTGGCCAATGGTACGGATGCTTTAGTCTTAGCTTTGCATGCTTGCGGAATAGAGCCGGGCGACGAAGTGATAACCAGTCCTTTTACCTTTTTTGCATCGGCCGAAACAATTGCTAATCTGGGAGCTACACCCGTTTTTGTCGATATCGATCCGGTGACTTTAAATATTGATGTAAATAAAATTGAAGCCAACCTCACTTCCAAGACCAAGGCCATTATTCCGGTACATATTTTCGGCCAGATGGTGGATATGGAAAGCCTTATGCAACTGGTCCGGAACTATGATTTGCATGTAATCGAAGATGCTGCCCAAGCCATCGGCGCTGAATACAAAGGGAAAAAAGCCGGATCTTATGGCCATGTTGGGACCTTTAGCTTCTTCCCGACCAAAAACCTTGGCGCTTACGGTGACGGCGGCATGCTAGTTACCAGCGACGAATATATAGCTGAAAAAACCACAATGCTCCGTTTCCATGGCTGCAAAACCAAATACTATCATGAGGAAATTGGCTATAACAGCCGTTTAGATGAAATTCAGGCAGCGATTCTCAGGGTTAAGTTCCGCTATTTAGATGCCTGGAACGAAGCCCGCAGGGAAAAAGCAGCTTATTACGATCAGCTTTTAGAACCTTTGGCTAAGCAGGGCAAACTCATCCTGCCGGGAAGAGATCCGCTAGCCAAATCGGTCTACCATCTTTATGTGCTGCGCTCCGCCGACCGGGAAAAAATCGCCATGGAGCTTCATGCTAAAGGAATTGCCAGCGGGGTTTATTATCCGTTACCGCTTCATTTGCAGAAGGCTTTTGCTTATCTGGGCTATAAACCGGGGGATTTACCGGTGGCGGAAAAAGCTTGCACCGAAGCCCTGGCCATCCCCTGCTATCCGGAACTGACTACCGCTCAGCAAGAAGAAATAGCCAATGTCATTCACGCTGCTTTAGCGTAAGGAATTTAAGCTTAAGGAATTTATAGGAGGAAAAATGTTCTGGAATAACGGCATTACTAGGAGTAACGAAATTCGTTTGTATTTACTAATTACAGTCATGCTTTCGGCAATGATTCTACCGGCCTTTCCGCTACATCCTTCTTTGCCCAGCTTGCGTCTGGATGAGATGTTATTATTCGGGGTGTTTGGCCTGAATCTTTGCGCTTTTGCCTGGAATAGATTCCGTTTTAGCGACCGGGAAAAAGAACAGCTCCGTGCACAACAAACCCAGCTTAAGCTTATTTTCCTGTTATTTGGTCTGCTAGTGGCTTCCTACCTTGTCTCCAATATTTACGGAGTAGGAATCCGAAAAGCCGGTTATTTCGGTTTCAGGGATATAATGGAGCTGGTGACCTATTTCAAATATTTTCTGGTAATCACGTTGACTTTATCGATAGAATTTAAGAGAGAAGAGTTTGTCTTCCTCCAGAAAGTATTCCTGGCCGGAATGGCCTTTTTAATCATCTTTAGCTGGGGACAGCATTTTAACCTAGGTAACATGAATACCTGGTTTACTCCTTTCTTTAACCAACAGCATTGGGATACTTTAATTTACGGGAACCCGCCGCGCGTCCTAGGTACTTTTGATAACCCTAATTACTTCGGCATTTTTACGGTCATTGTGTTGTCCTATATAGTCGTTAAATATTTTTTTGCTGCTGCCGAGGACAAGTTCCCGTGGCTACTCTTTATCTTGATAGGTTTGGTCATAAAACTGGAGTTTTTGACTATTTCCCGTACCGCACTGTTCTGTATAGCTTTGCTTTTTGTAATTGTCTGTATTTGGGCCTTTTTCTACCACAAGCGCAGTAAAAAAGTGCTTATTAAAATCCTAGCGCTGTTTCTGTTAACCATGGTACTCTTTGTGACAGCTTCCGACGACTTTTTTTACCGCTTAAATGAAGGGCTGGACTTTTCCGAAAGCACTTCCGTGCAAGGCCATGTGGAGCGTTGGGGGGCTGCTGTCGGTACGATTTGGGAGTCGCCTATCTTAGGCTGGGGTACGCAGAAATACGTGATGTCCACTACTGTGGATAATGAATATATCCTGGTTACCAGGAGATATGGCTTTGTCGGTTTAGCTATTTATTTAGCCTTCTTCTTGGTGCCCTTTGTTAAAGGGATAAAAGAATTGCGCCAAAGGACAAAAATCAGGGGTAAAGGAGCGCTCTATGATCGCTCGTCCGTTTTGTTGGGGGCTTATGTGGCTGTTTTGCCTTCAATTTTTGTCTTTTGCATCATGGCCGGCATTTTCTATAATCTAAGACTGATGACCCTGTTTGCGATTTCCTTGGGCCTGGTATACAATTCTTTAAAACATAATACGCAGCAGGTTTAAAAGTATAAGAAATTAGGAGATCTTGAGGTTAAATTTGTGTTTAAATTTTGAGGTTAAAAAATGAAGGTTCTGGTAATATCCCATATGTATCCTTCCCGCCAAAATCCTACTTACGGGATTTTTGTGCATGAACAAGTAAAGGCCCTGGCCGAGCAGGGTTGTGAGTTAAAGGTGCTGGCGCCTGTGCCCTGGGCACCTTGGCCACTTACGGCGCTGAAAAAGAAGTGGCAAAACTATGCGGCCATACCGGCAAAGGATGTGCTGGACGGTATTGAGGTCTATTATCCGCGCTATCCGGTATTGCCCCGTTCTTTTCTGCTGGCTGAAGCGGGCTATCTGATGTTTCGGGGAATGCGGCAGTTAGTTAAAGGGCTGCATGCAGAATTTCCCTTTGATTTAATTCATGCCCATGTCGCCCTGCCGGACGGCCAAGCAGCTAATTGCTTAAAGGAAATATACCGGGTACCCGTTGTTGTAACCATCCACGGCCAGGATTTTCAGACAACGCTGAAGAGGGGCGGTAAAATAAAGACTAGGCTCATTGAAGTGTTAGCTAAGGCCGATCAGATTATCACTGTAAGCTCCAAGCTCAAAAAAATCGGTACTAAACTCGGTGATCAATATTCTTTCGGCTCCAAAATCGAAGTTGTAAATAACGGGATAGACTTAAGTAAAGTTCCTACTTCTCTAGGTTCGACCTATGTCGAGACCGAGCAAGATTCTGCACAAAAAAACAAAGTTAGAATCGTCAGCGTCTCCAACCTCAAAAAAACTAAAGGAATCGACTTAAATATCCAAGCTTTCGCTATTTTGGTGAAAAAATATCCAAACTTGGAATACTATATAGTAGGGGACGGTGAAGAAAGGCCCAAGCTGGAAGGCCTGGTCAAGGACCTCGGCCTTGGTGACCGGGTGAAGTTTTTAGGTCGCCTGCCCCATCCCGAAGCCTTAAAGCAAATAGCTGCTGCAGATATTTTTAGCCTGCCGAGTTGGCAGGAAGGGTTCGGAGTGGTGTATATCGAAGCAATGGCACAGGGTGTTCCGGTAATCGGAGTAGAGGGTGAAGGGATTGAAGACGCTATAATTCATGAACAAAACGGCCTGTTGGTCCGTCCCCGGGATGTTACTGACCTGGCTAAGGCCTTAGAGCGTCTGCTAAGTTCCCCGTCCTATGCCGCCAAGCTGGCCATAGCAGCCCAGTCCACTGTCCGTGACAACTTCACCTGGCAGAAAAATGCTGAAAAAACCAAAAGCCTATATCACACCCTTTTAAATGGGAGGTAGTAGATTTGAAAATTTGTATCCTGACAACCGGGCATCAGGCTCTTGATAACAGGATATTTTATAAACAAGCACTCTCTCTAAAGAAAAAATATGCCGATATCACTCTGATTGTTCCTGATGAGCGCGCTGAATATACCGAACAGGGAATTAAAATAATCGGTGTCCCCCGAGCGAATTCCCTATACGGCAGATTTAAACTTGGGGATACGGTCGTAGCCAAAGCTATTGAAGTCCAAGCTGATGTATACCATTTTCACGACTATGAGTTAATTTTTAAAGTAGGAAAAATAAAAAAAGCTTTGCCCAACTGCAAATTGGTCTATGACGTTCATGAACATTATCCGGACATGATGCGGATGTCCAAAAAAGTGCCAAAGCTTCTCCGGCCTTTGGCTACCTTTATCGTGGATAAAAGCGAACTTTTTTTAGCTCCGAAATTCGACCAAATTATCACTGCTGACGATGCTGTTCGCGAAAGGTTTAACAAGCACCCCTATGTGGAAATTCTTTATAATTTTTCCGACTTTATACCGGAAGAAAAACCCGAAATAGAAAAGGAGTACGATGTTATTTACCAAGGCGGAATTACGCTGGAACGGGGAGCGTTTAATCTGGTCCAAGCCATTCATCTGCTTCGGGACAAATATCCGCAGATAAAACTGGTCTTTGTGGGTCCTTTCAATGACCCCGAAGGGCGAGAATTGGTCTATAATTATATTGAAGAAAACCATTTAAGCGAAAACGTCTTGTTTGTCGGCAGGATACCCCATCTGGAAGTCGAGGACTATATCCGTAAATCGAAGATAGGTGCGGTCACCTTAATGCCTGTGCCTAAATATTATAAAAACATTCCGATCAAACAATTTGAATATATGAGCTGTGGGATCCCGGTGGTTGGCAGCGACCTGCCGCCTATTAAGCGCTTCTTAACTGCTTATAACAGCGGAATTGTCGTTGATCCCACCAAACCGGAGGAAATAGCCAAAGCCTTTAACATTTTGCTGTCCGACCCGCGTTTATGTAAAGAAATGGGCGAAAATGGTCTGCAAGCGGTTCGGGAAGAGTATAATTGGGGCAAAATGGAGGAAAGACTGTATAAAATCTACAGCCGGCTGGAAAGCGAACAAGAGAAAAGCGAATAAGAGAAAAGCTAACAATAGAGAAGAAGTGAATCTATGAATACCCGTCTAATTATAAAAAATGCTACAGCTCTAGGAATATCAGGATTTGTGGCCAAAGCAATCACCGCTGTGGTAGGGATAGTGGTTACCCGTTATTTAGGGCCTGCCTCCTACGGAGATTACACAGCGGCCAATGCTTATGTGGGGATTTTTATTCTTTTTGCCGAGCTGGGGATCAGCCAGTATATGGTTCAAGAAGGCTCGCGTAATTTGGCCGTTTTGCCCCGCTATTTTGGCAGCACTCTTTTGGTCAAAACCGCCCTTTGCGTACTTTGCTACCTGCTGATGCTCGCGTTGATGTTTCCGGCCGGCTACAGTTCCACAGTAAAGACTCTTATTGTGGTAGCCGGACTGGGCGTATGTTTTAATGCGCTAAACCAATCCGTCTATAATTACTACCAAGCAGTTCAAAAACTTTATCTGGCTGCCTGGTTCCAATTCCTAACCACCTTCTTAATAGCCATTTTTACTGTAATCGTGATTATGGCCGGGATGGGGGTAGTGGAGATCACCTTTACCCACCTACTGACCTATGCCATCATCAGTGGTCTGCTCTATTTGGCTCTGCGTAAAGAAGTTAAGCCGGAGTTTCAAATAAGGGGCTTAAGCACCACAATAAAAAATGCTCTGCCCTTTGGTATACATAGGATTTTTTATTATATGTTTGCCCAGCTCAGCCTGCTGATACTGTCCCTATTAACCACAAATTTTGAACTGGGAATTTATTCGGCTGCTTATAAGTTAGTACTTATCCTGATTTTCATCCCGAGTCTGATGACCAGTGCTGTTTATCCGGTCCTCTATCAGCTCGGCGAGTCCGATACGGCCAAACATCGGGATGTCATCGAAAAAATGTTTAAAGTTTTGGCCGCGGTTGGCATTGCCGGCAGTACCTTGATTTTTGTACTGGCTGAACCGCTCACCATTTGGATTTATGCCGGAAGATTTAACGATTCCGCCCCCATTCTAATGATCGTGGCCTGGCTACTGGCCTTTGAATGTATGAGTTTTGCGCTCGGGGACATCCTGACCACCACTAACCGCCAATGGCAAAGAACGGTGATTCAAGGCAGTGCGCTCTTAATCCTATTCCTATTGATTGTGGTCCTGTTCCCCGGTTACGGGATTTACGGAGCGGCCTATGCGGTTATCCTGGTCGAGGCTTTTATCTTCTTGTGTTATTATATAATTGTCAGGAAAAAAGTTTATAAAATCCGCCTCTTAAGGCAATTACCGGCGACCGGCATCGCAGCTGTTGTGATGGGCTTGTGTGCCTGGGCTCTGCAGAGCTATCATCCGGTTCTGGCGGCTGCAGCGGCCGGCTCGGTCTTCTTAGTGCTTATTGCTATTTTGGACAAAGATTTCCGCAAAATCGGCAGATACGCTGTTGCTCAAGTCCTGCAGATGCTTCATCTAAAAAGGTAAAGTAGTAAAGCCAAATAAAATAAGGTAGAATAAAAAAGAAAAAATAGAATTTTCTAAATTAGCCACGGCTAAGTAAATTAATAAAGCTGACATAAGAAAAAAGGAGGAAAAAATGCTTCAGTGGGTATTATTTGTGCTAACTGTTCTTGCCCTTGGGCTTCTGATGATTAGAAAGCCGCTTTGGCTGGTACCCCTATTGGCGATCGCGGTTGCTTTGGAGATATCGAGTACCTGGTATCCGGACCTGGGTAGGGTCGGCGATTTGCTTGGAATTGTTTCGCTGACCAGATTGACCAGTGTGGCTTTGATTCTAGCGGCTTTTTTTCGTTTGTTCTACATAAAGGAATTGAGGCAAAAATTCAGAGCCATTCTTAAAGACCCGTTGACCTTAATCCTGTTAATTTACATAATCCTAGGTGCGGCAAGTATGCTTTACTCGGCGGATCTCAGCAAGACCTTAGCTGAGACCATCCGCTTGCTGGTGCTTTTTGCTGTTTTTCTTTCCATTGCTTTACTTATGGATAAAAATAAGGCCTTGCTACCTTTTCACGCCGTTCATCTTACGGCCCTTGCTCTGGCCCCCTTATCCTTTTACGAAGCCTTTACCGGCAATGCCATCTGGCACGAAGAAGTCCTGGTCAGAGGGACAATAAGGGTGAACGCTACCTTTGTCGACCCCAATATTTTCGCCCGTTTCTTGGTTTTGGCTATAGTTGCCAATTTTATTCTGCAACTCTATACCCGGGAGAAAAGTGTGAGAATACTCTATATGGGCTCTTTGGCCATTTTATTGGCCCAGCTTGCGCTTACTTCTTCGCGCGGGGGAATACTAACCCTGCTAGTCATCCTGGTGGCGGCGCTGTTTATGCTACCTAATAAAAAGGCTGTTTTATGGGTATTTGCTTTGGGAGCTCTTTGTGCCGCGCTTGTATTATTTATTCGACCGGATATTTGGGACCGATTATTTAGCCTGTCCGCAGGCTTGGCCGCTGCGGCCGGCCCGGTAAGAGCTTATCTTTGGCAGGCGGCTCTGGCGATTTTTGCCGATCATCCAGTGCTAGGGACTGGACTCGGTACTTTCCAGACTGTCTTTCTAAATGACTATGCGCACTTA
>JAAYSI010000225.1 GCA_012524045.1 Peptococcaceae bacterium
AGAAATGAAAGATCACAAAATACAATAAGGCAGGACCACATAGAATTACGAATTTTTAGAATATGTTGCCAATTTTTATCTAAACAATATATAATGTTTGGCAGATAACATTTGCTGAAGGTAGAGGTAAGACTAATGCTAGGTAGTTTACGACCCGATTTTCAATATCATCGCATCCAAGACATAAAGATTGAAGATTTAACTTCTCAGGGTATTAAGGGATTATTGCTTGATTTGGATAATACTATAACACCTTGGAATGATAGGACGGTTACGCCAGAGGTTATAAACTGGTTTAAAAAAGTTAAAGAGGCAGGCTTAAGGGCTTGTATAGTTTCAAATAATACTTTACCAGATAGAGTTTCCGCAGTAGCAGACATCCTTGATATTATGTATGTTTATAATGCCGCCAAACCCAGCAAAAAAGCTTTTCAGATGAGTCTAGACACTTTGGGATTAAAAAGTTCTGAGGTCGTAGTTATTGGCGACCAAATATTCACAGATGTTTTTGGTGCAAACAGATTAAAAATCAAGACGGTTCTTGTTTCACCAATTGACCAAAGGGAATTTGCAGGGACAAAGATTTTAAGGCTAATGGAAAGGTTAGTTGGTAGAAAAGTTCGTTATACACGTGATTATTTGGAAAAATGAGAACTTGTAATATAATGTTATTTAATACTATTCGATAGGAATGGAGCCAATGAATTTAAAGTACGCAATAATTGGAGACCCGGTTGAGCATTCCCTTTCACCGGTTATGCATGAAGCAGGATTTAAATATTTAAATATGAACGCAAGCTACCATCGGATTAGGGTTTCCTGTTCAGAACTAAAAGGAGGTTTAGATTTTCTTAAAAAGAACAACTATAGTGGTTGGAATGTAACATATCCATTAAAAGAGAAAATCGTACCTTTTTTAGATCATCTAACCTCTTCGGCATCTTTAATCGGAGCGGTTAATACTGTTAAGTCTGTATCTGGACAACTGCATGGACATAATACAGATGGTGAAGGACTTGTTGAGTCTTTAGTTACCAAAGGTTATGATTTGAAAAATAAAAAAGTTGTAATTTTAGGAGCTGGGGGAGCAGCAAAAGCTATAACTTTTGCCCTTGCTTCAAGAGATTTAGAAATTATCATTCTTAACCGTTCCGTAAAAAAAGCAGAAAACTTAGCGAAGCAGGTTGCAGGATTAGGAGGTAAGGCTTCTTTCGGAATACTAGCTAGAGGTAGTTGGCTTAAAGAAGTTGACTTATTAATTCAAACAACTCCGGTAGGAATGAATGGTGAAGATTTTTTATTTGACCTTCAAGGGATAAAGTATGGTTCTTTAGCAATTGATTTAATATATAATCCTTACATTACATCCTTTTTGGCTCAGGCGCAGAGTTATGGTTGTAAGACCATGAATGGATTAGAAATGCTATTATATCAAGGAATACTTGCCTGGAAGTATTGGTTCGCTATCGAAGCTCCTGTTGAGATTATGCGCCGTAGTATTACTGTTCTTTATGAGGGATAAACAGAATGCGGGACTATAAAAATAAAAATATATTTGGATGTACTGGGTATACTTTGCTGGAAATCCTTATTGTTCTTACCCTCCTAGCAGGAGTAAGTTTTTTTTTAATACTTAAAATCCCGAGTGATATTCAAGAAAAAAACATTGAAATTTCGGCTACTAAATTGCTTGAAGATTTAAGAGAAACACAACAAGCAGCAATTGCTGCTAGTAGTTGGTATACTATAAAGTTCTATCCTTCAACTGGAGAATATAAAATATTTAAAGAAGCTGAGCATATACGAACAGTTAAGTTACATCAAGGAGTTTATTTCGGAAACCGCCCCTCAGAAATAACTATTTTACCTTCAGGAGTACCCAATTTAGGGTTTACTGTAATCCTTAAATATGGTAAATATGAGCGTCATATCGTAATGGCCCCGGTTATGGGTAGGATCAGAATGGAGATTGTGAGGTAATGAGCTATGGTTGAACCGGAAAGAATCAGCTCAAATATTAATAACATTATTTTAGTTGGTTTTATGGCTGCGGGGAAAAGCAGTATCGGGAAAAAATTAGCCCGTAGACTGGGTTGGAAATATATTGATACTGATGCAGAAATAGTAGAAGTCACCGGCTTGAAAATACCAACAATATTTAAAAAGTATGGCGAAGTTCGATTTCGTTCTGAGGAAAAATTGGTTGTGAAAAAGCTCCGAGAGGTCACTTCAGCGGTAATAGCAACCGGTGGTGGAACAGTAGAAGACCCAGATAATTGGAGTGTATTGGAAGAACTGGGTATAATTATCCACCTTTTTGTTCCGTTGGAAGAGGCTTTTAAAAGAATAGGAAAACGTTCAGAGCGACCTTTGCTCACAAGAAGTGAACAGGAAATTTATGACCTATGGCAAAGTCGGTTAAAAATTTATAATAAGGCAAGTATCTTTTTGGACACAACGAATAAGGATTTAGATGACATTGTCAATGAAATCATAGAACATTTGAAAGGCGGTAGCGTAGATAATGTATCAAAAAATTGATGTAGGCGATACAAACCAATACTCTTTGTACCTAGATGCACCCTTAAATCAACTTGGAGAGTATCTCGATGAAAAATATGGCGCCAAAGCTCATTATTTAATTATTACCAATACTTTAGTGGCAGACTTATATGCTGATAGTTTATTGGAAGGTTTAACCCAATTTAGAACTGATTTGATTACTGTTCCGGACAGTGAAGAAGAAAAGTCATTGGCTCGGATAAGTAAACTAACTGAACAGGCTTTAAGTTGCAGAGCAGATAGGGATACTATAGTGCTGGCTCTGGGAGGAGGAGTAATCGGTGATCTTGCCGGTTTTTTTGCAAGTGTTTATATGAGAGGTATAAGATATATTCATATCCCAACGACATTTTTAGCTCAAATCGACTCGAGTATCGGAAGTAAAGTAGCTGTTAATCATTCATCCGGTAAAAATCTCTTAGGTGCTTTTTACGCTCCGCAGTTAGTGTGGACAGATTTTGATACCTTAAAAACCCTTCCTTGGGAAGAGTTACAAAACGGATTAGCTGAAACTATAAAACACTCTATGGTTAGCGACTTTACTTTATTTGAATTTATTGAACAACATGTAAAGGACATTAAGGAACTGAATTACGAATTAATCAAGGAAGTAGCCCTAAGATCCATTGCTGTAAAAGTTAAAATTGTTAACCAAGATGTAAAAGAAAAGGGCTTAAGAGTTTTACTTAATCTTGGGCATAGTTTTGGTCATGCCTTAGAAACTGATGAAAAATATCAGGGAATCACACATGGTCAGGGAGTTAGTGTTGGCCTTGTGGCAGCCTCGCATATTGCTTGTGGTAGGGGTTTACTTACTGAAGCACAATTAAATAGAATAATAAATTTGCTAAACGAATTTGACTTGCCTACAACCATAGAGCATCGTAACCCGCAAGACTTACTCCAGCATATGACAGCGGATAAAAAGAATAAAGCTGGGACCAAAATACTAGTTTTACCTGTGGGGATAGGAAACGTAGCTTTGGTATCAGATTGTGAAGATAATGAAATTATTTCAGCTTGGAAAAAAGTTATGAAATAAACCAAAATAAAGAAGGAAAAAAGGAAAATTTAGCAAAATAACTTTGTATTATACTTTAGCACCCAAGATTTGTATTATAAAAATAGGATTTTGAACTAGAAGGAGAGAGAGTATTACAAATGATAAAAATTACAGCCGATAGTACCTGCGATCTTCCTGCTTGGATATTAGATTCTTATAATATTACGATAATGCCGTTGAATGTTTTGGTAGGAGATAAAGCTTTTCAAGACGGTGTGAATATTACGCCGGGGGAATTATTTAGATTTGTTGAACAAGACGGAAAGACATGTAAGACAGCAGCGGTCAATACCTATAATTACTTAAAAAAATTTGAAGAATTATCTTCTCAATATAAAGCTGTTATTCATATAAGTTTAAGTTCCTTTTTGTCTTCAAGTTATCAAAATGCTGTTCTAGCTTCCCAAAATTTTTCGAATGTTTATGTGATAGACTCCCGAAATCTATCAAGTGGAAGTGGGCATTTGGTTTATGACGCTGCGCTAATGGCTAAAGAAGGACTTGACCCCAAAGATATCTGTAAAAAACTGGAGGAAACCGTTTCTAAAATTGAAGCCAGTTTTGTTATAAAGAGTCTTGATTATTTGCATAAAGGTGGAAGATGCTCTTCAATTACTGTTTTAGGGGCGAATATTTTGAACCTGAAACCTTGTATTGAGGTTACCGACGGAAAAATGACAGTGGGCAAGAAATATCGTGGGAATTTTGAACATTGTATTGAGAATTATGTTAAAGATAGGCTAGAGGGAAGAACGGATATTGACTATAGTAGAGTTTTTATTACTCACCCGATGTGCCCTGAAGAGGTAGTTAATCGAGCAAAAGAAACTATTTTAAAATATGCAAATTTTGACGAAATAATCGAGACCAGAGCTGGGTGTACGATTTCATGCCACTGTGGCCCAAATACTCTAGGTATTTTGTTCAAACGAAAATAATATTCCATTTATTCCTAGGAGGTCTATTTGAACAGGAAATCAAAAAACCTTCAAGGTTTTACGCTGTGGGAAGTTTTATTGGTAATGGTCTTATTAGGATTAATCGCATTTTTAGCTATGCCGGTTTTTAATTCTACTCTTGATAAGACAAAGCTTGAGCTGCATGAAACTAATATGTTGAAGTTGAAGAGTGCGGTTGAACTATA
>JAAYSI010000226.1 GCA_012524045.1 Peptococcaceae bacterium
ACGACCATCCTGGTGTCCCATTCGCTGAGTCAGATTCGCCGGATGTGTAATAAGGTGCTTTGGCTGGACAAGGGCAAGCAAATCGCCTTTGGCGAAACGGAAGAAATATGTGATAGGTATGAAGAGTTTTTGGCGGCTAAGAAGGTGTCTCGAAGGTAAAAATTTTTGAGACATCTTTTTTATGGAGTTAATTGTAAATAATATTCTAAAAATTAGTGTAAAATTTGACAGAATATCCATAATATTTTATATTAAACATTATGTGAAACAATATATAAAAAGGGAAAAAAGTGTTTTCGCTTTTTTCTTTTTTTGCACATTTTTTATATTATAGGGGGAGAGATGTAGATGAAGATTAGACACAAATTATTTATCAGTTTTATCCTGATGGCCTTAATTATTGGAGGAGTCGGAGGATACGGACTTATTAACATTAATACCATTAATCACAATGTAATGGATATGCAGGAGGCTTTAATCTCCCGTCTTAATCTAGTGCAGGCAATGAGTGAGAATTCTCTGCAAAAAGCCAGAAATATTGAAACTATTACTTGGAAGGCCAATGCTTTAAATGATCCGGAGGCAATTGCTCAGCCTATCAGGGAGCTTCAAGAGCTAGGCGTAGAAAGTTCGGAACTTATCAAAGAATACAAGAAATACGAATTATCATCCAAAGAACAGACTTTAATCATGACTTTGGAAAATAACGATAAGGAATTAAACACTCTCCTAAACCAGTTACTGGAGGCCGTCCAGGACGGGGATAGTGACTATGCTGCTATGCTAAATGTTAAGGTTGGCTCCCAAAGACAGACCATTGAAAATATTATTGAAGGGTTAAAAACAGAGGCTGCTCTGGGTATAGATAATTTGGTTGCTAACTCGCAGTATACATACGAAAACACTTTTAAAATTATGAGTATCATTACTATTGCCGGTTTAGCTTTTGCTATTGTTTTAAGTCTTGCTATCGGCCGAGTGATTGGCCGCCTTATAAATGTGGCACTTGGACGTGCCCGCTTTTTGGCGGAGGGGGATTTTTCCGCTGAAATACCTAAGAAATATTTACAACGCAAAGACGAAATTGGCTTATTAGCGAATGCTTTTGCCGAGACTAACCAGAATCTGCGCCAGATGATAGGTCAGGTTATCAACACTGCGGAGGATATGAACGCCTCCAGCCAACAATTATCAGCTTCAGCTGAAGAAGTTACCGCCCAGAGTATGAATATTAATAGTGCGGTACAGCAGATCAAAACAGGGATGGAAGAAACTTCAGCTTCCACTCAGGAAGTTAAAGCTGCGGAACAACATATAGTTGAAGGGGTAGCTCAACTTTCGCAAAAGGCCCAAGAAGGCAGTGAATTAGTACAAGAAATTGAAGTCCGGGCCGAGCGTATGAGCACTGATGCGCAGGATTCAAGCCAGGTTGCCCAGGATATTTTACTGGAAAAACAAAAGGATATCATGGAGGCCATTCAGGAAAGAGAAGTAGTCAAGGAAATAGTCCAGATGGCTCAGATTATTTCCGATATAGCTGATCAGACCAACCTGCTGGCTCTTAACGCTGCTATAGAAGCGGCCAGGGCCGGAGAGCAAGGAAAAGGCTTTGCCGTAGTGGCCGATGAAGTGAGAAAATTGGCTGAACAGTCGGCTGAAACCGTAACAGGTATTCAGGCCCTAACCGCTAAAGTAGAGCAAGCCTTTGACCGGCTTTGCCAGAACTCAACGGAAATTCTGCAATTTGTGGATGATAAAGTTATTGCGGATTATAAGACCATGGTACAGACCGGAAAGCAATATGCCAGCGATGCTGATCTAATCGGAAATATAGTGGAAAATTACGCCTCTACCTCCGAGCAGATGTTGGCGACTGTGGAACAAGTTAATAGTTCGCTGGAAGCGGTAGCGGACTCCATTAACGAAGCGACTGATAATACGGAGAAAATCGTTGCCAATATTGAAGAGACAGCCAAGGCCATGGAAGAAGTTGCCCGCGTCGCTCAAAACCAAGCCGAGCTGGCTCAGGATCTTGCTAATTTGGTACAGAGGTTTAAAGTTTAGTTAGGGCTTTTGTAGAGAATAAGATAGGTAATTAAGGGTGCCTCAAAAAATTGGGGCATCCTTTTTTAGCATTGACTAACCTAAGGGTATCGAAGTAAGATAGAAAGGAAAGATAAGGAAAGAATTATGAGTAGAAGCATAAAGCTTGAGAAAGGAGATGGGTTTGTGAATAAATCGAAAGGAATAGCTATTTTAGCTATTATTGCTATGCTTTTAGCCATGCTGCCGGCTGCCGGCTTTGCAGATTCAACGGATACCGTGAGGTTAGCCGGTGCCAATAGGGTGGAGACAGCGCTTAAAATCTGTGATGAAGGCTGGAAATCAGCAACCACGGTTATTCTGGCTTCCTCCGACGAAGCGCATCTTTTTGATGCTTTGGTAGCTGCGCCGCTGGCCGGCCAGGAAGATGCTCCGATTTTGGTTACACCTAAAAACGCCCTTAATTCTAAGGTGAAGGCCAAGCTAAAAGAGCTGGGTGCTAAAAAGGTCTATATAGTCGGGGCCCTTTCCGAGAGTGTCAGAAACGAAGTTACCGCAATTGGCGGCTTGACTGTGGTTAAGCTGGGCAGTGCCGACAAAAGGGCTACAGCTAGAGCAGTGGCTGCTGAGTTGGATAACCCGGCCGGGACTTTTGTTGTGGGTGATGGGGGTTTAGCCGATGCTCTCTCCGTGGCCTCTTATGCTGCCGCCTACAACTATAGCATTGCTATAACGGATGCTAACGGCAACATTGCTAAGAGCGATTTGCGCGGAGATACTATTTACATTGTTGGCGGTAAGGCCCGGGTGAATGATATTACCGGAGCGAAGCGCTTTGGCGGTGCCGACCGTTATAAAACCAATGCGGAAGTTGCTAAGGGCTTGAATTTTAATTTTGATCAGGTGTATTTGGCCAACGGTTTGACTTTAGTTGATGCTTTGTCCGTGGCTCCTTTGGCTGCGAAAAACCGGGCTTTTGTCCAACTTTGCAGCACAAGCTATGTGGCTCCTGTGGATGAGCTAAAAGCCGGCTCCAAAGTTACTGTGGTCGGCGGGACGGTAGCTGTTCCGAGTGCAATAGTGAATAAGCTGACCTCGACGCTTAAGGCGAGAGCCCAGCAAAAGCCTGATTTTACGGTTCAAACCGAAAATCTAATCCAACTGGACCTGCAAATTAACGGGAAGGGCTACGATGAAGAAGCCCTGCGGGATGCGCATAATTACGATTTTAAGGGTTATGTGAATGGAAATTTGCGCAGTATCGATGTTGTGGATGTGGAAGTAAATAACAATAAGGTCACACTTACTCTGGAACGGCCTGTAGACAACCAAAGTGAAGGGACCTTGGTTATTGACGCCAGTGTCGCCGATGAAAAATATACGCTGAAAGACATTATGTTTTTTGATAACAAAATGCCAACAGTTAAAGAGGTAGAAGTAATTGGGAAGAATACGGTTAAAGTGACCTTCAGTGAACCGATAGCCGATCTTGCCAATATGAAAAACCAGTTTTTAATCAAGATGGGCACGAAAGAGTACAGGGTTCGCCAAGTAACCGGCGTACATAATAATTTAGAGGCTAATATCACTGTTTATGATAGTTTTAAGAACGGAACCTTGTCTGTGAGTGTGGATAGAGGGCTAAAAGACTACGCCGGTTTTAGCGTTCGAATTGGCACCTTTGAGGCTAAAGTAGTGGAAGATAAAACGCCTCCTAAGGTGGTCGGTTATAAAAATGCGACCCGCCAGCAAGTGACTTTGATTTTTGATCAGGATATTAGGATCGAGGACGAAGACAGGCGGAATTATTACCATACCAATCCGAGCAATTATATTGACGAGGATTTAGATGAATACACCGACTTGGATGGCAACGAACTGACTTTAAGATTTTCGCGCAATAATCTGCCCGAGGGTTCGGGCTATGTCCATATAGCGGCCGGTTCACTGGCTGATCTTTGGGACAATGAAAACAAGCTGCTTAAAGTCCAAATCAAGGTAGCCATTGATGAGATTGCGCCTACTGTGAAAAATGTGGAATATGATAGTGTAGCCAATGAAATAATTATCACCTTCTCGGAAGAAGTGGCTGAAAACAGTGCTGAAAGACCTTTAAATTATGTTTTAGAGGATGAAAAAGGTCGAGATGTCTCCTTCCGAGTAGTGGCTGATGGAAAAAAAGTTTATCTGAAACTGCGGGATAGTGCTCCAAGCCAAGGTACCTATACGCTAGAGCTTGGGAATATCGAAGATCTGGCCGGCAATAAACTGAAAAAAGTAACTTTTAAAGTAAAAATTGAAGATACCACTCCGCCAGATTATCCTGAGGCAATCTATTACGAAGGTTCCAATACCCGTTATACCTTGTATGTGGAATTTAGTGAGCCTATGGCCACCAGCGGCAGTTATTCGGTCCGCGACCTGGCCAAATACGAATTGTACGATGCTTCAAGCCGGAGATATATCAATTTAAAAACAGCAAACAGCAACGGAGATTTCAAAGTAGATCTCGCCATGGCTAATGGGAATAAGACTGTTATTCTGGAACTGAACGGCTTTAGACTTGATCCGGACGAAGACGGCTTTGTTATCGGTCGGGTAGCTGATGCCGGCGGTACCTTCACTCAAGGTTTCGGCAGCAGTATGCTTGAGTTTAGACCGGTGGAGGAGAGGACCATTTCTTTTGTAGCCGGAAAAGTGGCGGCCGTATCCACGCTAGAGATTGAAGCAGAGTTTGACGGGGATCTGGATTATATAGATGTTGATGATTTCTATATAGCAGTGGATGGGGAAAAAGCCGATTATGATATCGCAACGATTGAAATACTGGATTCCAATAAAATCTTGATAACCCTTGCTGATGATACTAAATTGCCCGGGGATGTCCGCGAGAAATCCAAAAGGCTTTATCTGGCTACCCGAGGCGGTGCCGGGGATAAATCCTATAAAATCGGCAGCGAAAGTGCTAGCGGAGCGAAGCTTGAAGCCGGACTGGCTGAGCCCATTGTGGACAGGATCAAACCGGAGATTTTAACCGAAAATGGTAAGGATCCTTCCAAACCCTACAGCAGCTCGAATAAAGGCAAAAAGAATAATGTACCGGTAGTGTATGCTACTTACTTTAGCGGAGTGGATCTGACCTTTGTGACAGTAGCCTTTGCCGAACCGGTAAGAGCAATTGAAGCTGATTATATTACAGTCAACGACGGCTATAATGAGGTAAGCGACGGTGGGGTTCTCGATGACGGTACGAAGGGTGTTTTGATCTTTGTGGTCGACGGTAGGCTGTATCAAGGGGATGAAATTGAAATAGCGATGGTTCGGGATTTGGCAGGCAATTTTGCCACTAGACTGTCCTTTGAAATAGAATACGAGGTCGAGGTAGAGCGTTTGTAGAAGAATGCTTATAAGTGGTTAAAAGTCTGTATTGAAATGTTTATATAGAACTCTTCTAAAAGAAAAATTGATGCCCATGACTTTATGGTAAATTTTTAAAGATAGTGTAAAAATATGGTCTATTGACTAATACTGGTCAAAGCAGTAAGATATACCTAGACCGACTGGTCGGTCAGCCTTACCTTAATAGCTGGATGCCAGTTTTAAGCTAATGAATAAAATGGCAAGGTTAAGCGACTCAGCGGGTGAAATAGTCTGATAATAGTATCAGCAGTACTGAGGAGGTCATAATATAGATGAAAAAATTTAATAGAAAAAGTAAAATACGAATGATACTCAGTATGGTCTTGGTTATCTTACTTGCTTTCCCCATGGGAGTAATGGCCAAAACCGAAGATAAAAAGGATAAGGATAAGCTACTAAAAGTTGAGTTTTCGGAAATCGGGCCGTTGGTCCAGCTCCGTAATCTAACGGTGGAAGAGCTCGAAGAGGCGATCGAGGACGCTGAGGATTTGGATTTAAGCGATTTTGATAAAATGATTGCCAAATTGGATGAGCTAAAAAAATCCTTGGAGGGAATGACGCCCGCACTTCCCGGAGCCGGTGGCGGTGCTGGTAGTGGCGATCCTGGTGGAGATCCTGGTAGCGGCGATCCTGGTGGCGGTGAGCCAAGCCTGCCGCCAATAAGCGGAATTGATATAGCACAGAATTTGGGTTTAATAGGTCTTTTAGAGGCTCAAATTTCTGCTTTGCGCCAACAAAGATCGGCGATGAAGATAGATATAGAAAAATTAGAGCTGCAGTTGGACATGACCATCGACACCATTACTTCGGCAATGGAAGGCATGTTTATAAGCTATAATTCGCTTGGGCGCCAGCTGGAACTATTGGAAAACCAAAAAGAATTGGCAGATAGCCAGCTTAAGGTGTTGAAACTGCAGGAAGAGCTAGGTTTAGTCACTGAATTGACACTCGAAAAGACCAAGAATGAGATTGCCGGTCTAACTAAATCGATTAATGATTTGACAAGAGCCAGAGAAACTATCAAAGAGCAGTTTAATCTGATGCTTTCTTATGAATTTGACAAGCCCCTGGAATTAGGAGGAGTACCGCGCGTAGTACGGCCGGATGTGGTGCGTATCGACGTGGAGGACGATTATGAGGACGCTTGGGAAGACAGCTATGAAGTTTTGCTGAATGATGACAGGAAATCCAAGCGGGAAGGCGACGCTATTCGCAAATTCCGCCAGGGTTTTTATGCAGCTTACAATACCCTGCAGGATAAGCAAGCCGCGCTGGAACTGGAAGAAGATAAACTGCGTACTGCCAAAAAGAGTTGGGAGCTTGCCGAGCTAAAATATAGTTTGGGAATGCTTTCCGAACTGCAGTATAAGACAGAAAAAAACAGCTACTTAAGCCAGCAGATTACCGTTGAATTGGCCAAAGATGCTGTATTCCAAGCTTATCGTAATTATGAATGGGCGAAGAGAGGTTTGATTGTGAGTAGCACTAGCACCTCAAATCAAGCCGCTCCAACTATGGGGCATTAAACTAAATAGGTATGATATATGGGACAGGAAACAATTCTCCTGTCCCATATTTTTTATCAATTATCATTATTATTTGCGAGATGTAAAAGGTAATTACGGAAAAGCACAAAAAATTATATAAAATTTAGTATTAATACTAGAATTTCCCTTATAATTGTATTATAATATAGTCGAACATTAGTTCGTATACTTTTGATAAAGACAGTGTAAATAATGTTAATCCAAAAAAGAATTAGTGATTGAGTAGATTGTCAGAAAGTTTATGGAATTAGAAGGAAATTCTATTTTTTTGTATAGAACAATAAGGCAATATATGTTTGCGTTGATGATAGCTCTAACTATTAGGCGAAAGGGGTAAAAGGTATGAGTGATGTGGCTTCACTGCCAAGATTAAGGTGATTATAAATATGTTTCATAATATCACGCTTCACTATCCCAATGACTGTTTGCGCAAAAGCTTGATCGCTTCTTCTTCACAAAGTGGTTTGCTTATCAGGTTGCCTTGGATCCGGTCACAGTCATTTTTTATTAGGTATTCTTTTTGAACAGGGCTTTCCACCCCTTCGGCTACTATGTTTATACCGTACCTATGGGCTATGTAGATAATATCCCCAGTTATGATTTGTTGAGGCTTTTTAATAGGGATTTTATCGATAAAGGATTTATCGATTTTCACAGTGTTGATATTAAGCTCGTCAAAGCGGTAGAGGGAAGAATAGCCGGTACCAAAGTCGTCGATAGCAATATCAATGTTATTTTGTTGGAGCTTTCTTAGTTTTTCGTTAATCAAGGCGTATTTTTCCAACAACACGGATTCGGTGATTTCCAGCTCAAGGTTGGCTTGATCCATCCCAGTCTTTTTAATCGTCTCAATTACGGAATCGCTGAAATTATCT
>JAAYSI010000021.1 GCA_012524045.1 Peptococcaceae bacterium
GCGCCGTGGTCAATCAATACGTCGTGTTCTAGAGCAATCAATTTTCCGTCTTTATCCGCTGCAAGTTTAGCATAGGTATTCATTGGAGCACGCTTACCTGTATAATAAGTTTGCTGAGCATAATCATAGTGAAGAGCAACCGGTCTACCGGTAATATAAGTTCCCACCGCCATATAGACTTCCGGGTTCGGCGTCAGTTTGTAGCCAAAACTAGCGCCAACCGGGTTCATGATAATTCTGACTTTTTCAGGAGGTAAGCCCAGCGTGAGGGAAATAACGATATGCGGAAGAGCGAGAACCAAGCTCTTGGTGTGGACCGTTAGTACCCCTTCATCATCAATATAGGCAAATCCTACTTCCGGTTCCAAAATCAAATGGGGCTGCCGTTGAACGTAGAACTCGCCTTCTACAACATATGGAGCCTTTTCCATAATAGGTCCTGTTTCTTCCCCTTTGATAACAGGCAGTTCAAAGTGAACATTGGGCACTCCGGGATGGATTTCCATAGCATCGGGAGCAGCAGCTTCCGGTCCACTCATATATGCTGGCAACAATTCGTATTCCACTTTTACTTTTTCCGCAGCAGCCCGAGCTTGTTCCTCTGTATCAGCACAGACTAAAGCAATCGGATCCCCATATTGGAATACCTTCTTGTCGCAAAGAACAGGACGGTCGCGACCGTCATTTTTATTATTAGGCATGGCCATAAAGGAAAAGGCCATAACGTTTTTCCCTTCAAGATCGGCAGCAGTAATAATCTTGTGTACACCGGGCATTTTTTCTGCTTCGGATATATCCACAGACAAAATATTAGCATGGGAAACTTTCGCATTGACCATGGCCATATGCAAGGTGTTTTCAGGTAACTTTAAGACAAGGTCATGTCCATAGTCACAGGTTCCGGTCACTTTAGCCAAAGCATCAGGGCGAGGATATTTAGTTCCTAGAAGCCGCCCGTCTTCCGGCATCTTAAAGGCTATGTCTTCCATGGTGATTTCTCCCCGGAGAATACGGGCTGCATCCATAACAGCATCTACCAATTGAACGTAACCTGTACACCGGCAGGCATTTCTATGTCTTTGGAACCAATCTCGGACTTCTTCTCGAGTAGGATTGGGGTTTTGATCCAATAATCCCTTAGCTGAAACAATAAATCCCGGCGAACAGAAGCCGCATTGAGCTGCACCATGAACTATCCAGGCTTGCTGAATAGGATGGAGATTATCCGGTGTTCCGATTCCCTCAATGGTAACAATCTCCGTATTATCGGGAATGCTTTTCATTTTTTTGACACAGGAACGAACTACTTTACCGTCAATTAACACTGAACAAGCACCGCATTGACCTGTTCCGCAGCCAACTTTGGTTCCGGTAAGCCCTAATTGATTGCGTAAAACATTGGCTAGCGTTTCTTCGGGATCGCAAACGATATTCCTTTTAATCCCGTTTATATTAAGTCTAAATACTCTCATAATTTTCTCCTGCCTCCTATCTTTTTAAAATGCTTTTTGCAATAAGGCTAAGGCCTGCTGTTCATCTGCCTTTTTCGGAGCAGCTACCTGCAGCATCGGCTCAGCGGCTACTAATTTAGCAATAGCGGCCAAATTATCCTGTTTAAAACCTGCTTCACTTAAAGAAGTTGGTATGCCGGCTGCTTTACAGAAATCGGCAAAGCCTGCTGCTACTTGCTTGCCAAGCTCTTCTGCTGTTAAATCTTCAGCCAAATCCAAGCCTAAGATTTCACCGATTCTGCGGGTTTTTTCCGGAACAACATCAGCCATGTATTCAAGGATCATAATAGCTGCTAAACCACAGCTAGTTCCATGAGAAACATGCTCGACAGCCCCCATGGACTGAGCAATACAATGTCCCAAATGGGTAAGTGCGTCTGTAAAGGCCATCCCACCTAACATAGCCGCAAAACTTAAGTTTTCTCTAGCTTGATAATTTTGGGGCTCTTTTAAGACTATGGGTAGATTTTGAGCTACCAATTCCATACACTTCTCAGCCAATAAATCGGAGTAATGGCCTGCCATAATGCTTGTATATGCTTCTAAACCATGAGTAAAAGCGTCAATTCCAGTCTCTGCCGTTATCCTAACCGGTAAGCCGAGGGTTAGTTCGGGATCAATAATGGCTAATTTAGCTATACAGGCTTCTCCGGCAACCCCAACCTTCACATTGTTCTTGGTATCACTGATAACAGATACAATGGAAACTTCACTGCCGGTTCCTGCCGTGGTGGGGATCAAAATTGCTCCTTTGACCGGATTAAGTCCGACATTAAAGCCGTAATATTTGGACAGTGGGGAGGGATTGGTCAGTAAAATGTTTACACATTTGGCCAAGTCCAAAGAACTACCGCCACCGATTCCAACTACCCCGTCTACATTTGCTTTTCGAGCAATTTCAGCTGCTTCTTCACATTTATTATCAGGCGGATCGGGAACAACGCCATCATATTCAACAAAGTCTATTTCTGCAGCTTTAAGACTGGCCAGGACTTTATCTACAATTCCAGCCGCTTTAATACCTTTGTCATAGATACAAATAACTTTTTTCCAACCAAATTCTTTTGCTTTAGCCCCGGTTTGCTCTACAGCACCTTTACCAAACAGAACAGGAGCTTTTGATGTAATATTGAACATTATTCTTCCTCCCTTTTTCTAAGCTTTAAATATTTATCTATCTAATTTTTTCAATGCATTTCCTATGCCAAGTCCGGAAAGCTGATAAATCGGGGAAAAGAGCTCCTACAATGTTTTAGATAATAGAAAATTCCGAATCTTTTTTTCAAAATTGAAATATTAAATTTCGTTTATGAAAATAGTTTATAGCCGTTTTTCACGCTAATTAGCCCTATTCCTCATGCTTAGCTCCTCGACAATTTTCGGATACTCCCTATCGAGTTTATAAAACCACAGAATAATAACAATCAAGGCATAAACAATAAATGGAAAATGAATAAACAAGAAACTAATTGCTTCCAGAGCAGATTCAGGCTGAATCGGTGCATTGCCAACATAGCCGCCAATGGCCAACAGCCAGCCAATTACAGCCAAACCTATTCCGGTCCCAACTTTTTGCCCGAAGCTAGCGGCGCTCATATTAAGCCCTTCGGTACGGATTCCTGTCTTCCATTCTCCATATTCGATGGTATCGGCAATGAAAACATATAGGGTCCCTACAATCGGGGCAAAACCTATCCCCCTAAGGAAAATTCCTGCCAATATTGTATTTAAATCATTAGGGTTGTACATAAGCGCAACTGTGCCGATCAAATAGAAAAAGAAGCCGATAAATACCAGTTTCTTTTTGTCTATCTTCTTCAATAGGATGGGTAAAAGAGCTAGCGCAATAATTGTAGGCAGAAAATGGAAAGTCATCATCTGGCCTAAGTACATGGCGTCTCCTAAAATATAGCTGGCATAGTAAATGAACACTCCAGGGATGGCCATTATGATATATACCAAAACCCCAACGAAAAGGACCA
>JAAYSI010000298.1 GCA_012524045.1 Peptococcaceae bacterium
TGACTGATGAAGAGAATGAGCAAATAAGATACCTAAAGCAGCATTTCTATGGAAATATTTTGAAAATTTCGGATGATATATATTGCTATAGAAACTATCTACTGCCCATTAATCATTTTGAACCATGCGTTTTTATGTATCACTATGGTTTAGAAAAGGTCAAGGAAAAATCAAAGTTTGAAAACAAGTGTATCATTGATGCTGGAGCTTTTATTGGAGATTCTGCACTGATATTGTCACCCTTAACTTCGTCAAATGTGTATGCTTTTGAACCAACGAGCAAGTATTATAATTACTTATTGGAAACTATTAAGTTAAATAACTTGAACAACGTTGTTCCTATACAGGCAGCATTAGGAGCAGAATGTGGTCGTATTAAAATAAATGTTGCAGACTCCTGCAGCACGGTTTTAACTCCAAATATTGAGCCTGAAGGGTTTGAAGAAATAGATCTTATGACCCTTGATTCGTTTGTAGAAAAAAACAAACTGGAAGTTGGCTTAATAAAAGTGGATATTGAAGGTTATGAGCAGGAATTTTTAAAAGGCGCAGAAAACACAATAATGAAACAACGGCCAACATTAATAATAAGCATTTATCATAATCCTGAGGACTTTTTTATGATTAAGCCAATTATAGAAAGTTGGAATCTAGACTATAAATTTAAAATCTTTAAGCCATTGGATTACACAGTTTCCCGCGAGGTTGTATTAATTGCAGAGACTTGATTCGTATATTTTTTATTAAAAGTTAAATTTATATATTTTTTATTATATGTTGAGGTGAGATTTGACATGCCAAAAGTATCAGTAATTATGCCATCTTTAAATGTCGCTTCATATATGCGTGAATGTATTGAAAGTGTTATTAATCAAACACTAAAAGATATTGAAATAATATGTGTAGATGCCGGTTCGACTGATGGAACGCTTGAAATATTGAAAGAATATAAAAATAAAGACAGTCGTATTAAAATAATTATCTCAGATCGTAAAAGTTATGGCTATCAGATGAATCTGGGAATAGATATCGCAAAAGGGAAATACATTACAATAGTAGAAACTGATGATTTGATAGCATATAACATGCTAGAAGATCTGTATACTTTATGTGAATCTTATAAATTGGATCTTATAAAGACAGATTTTTATAGGTTTACTGTAAACAAAAAGGGAGAAAAAGAGCTAATTTATCATAAACGTTCCAATGACCCTTCATTTTATAACCGTGTTTTATGCCCTTCAGAATCAAAAGATACTTTTTATTTTTTGATGAACACATGGGCTGCTTTGTATAATTTGGAGTTTATTCGCAAAAATAATATACGACACAATGAGACTCCAGGTGCCTCATTCCAAGATAATGGGTTCTGGTTTCAGACTCTTGCTTTAGCAGATAGGGTTTATTTTTTAAATAAAGCGTATTATATGAATCGCCGGGATAATCCAAATTCTTCGGTAAAAAGTGCTTCAAAAATTTATTGCATGAAAGATGAATATGATTTCATATTTAAATTTTTACATTCCAAAAAAGAACTATGGGATAAATTTGGTGATATTTATTATAGAAAGAAATATGATAATTATATTTGGAATCTTAGTAGAATTGCCGATGAGTATAAGTTAGAATTTATTCTTCATTTTAGGAATGAATTCTACGATGCGGTAAACGACGTATTATTCAATAATGCTAAATTTTCAGAAGAAGCATTAAAGACAATTAAAGATATAATTTATAATCCTATTGCTTATTATTATAATAATTATCACAAACAAAAGCAGATTAGTTCTAGTTACTCATATCAGATGAACAAGCAAAATTTCAATAAAAGTAAGAAGAAAATATTATTGTATAATTGGATTTCATTTGATAATCCTGAAGGAGTTGGTGGAGGTGTTACAGTATATATAAAGAATTTAATAAACGAAATTAATAAATCTGAACCAGATATCGAAGTTTACTTTTTATCGTCAGGATGGGCATATGATAAAAATTCAATTGATATATATTTAAGAGAACTTTCTGTTTCGCAATATCGTTGCAGAAATTTTGAAATAGTTAATTCTCCAGCTTTTGCACCGGGTGGATGGATTGCACAAAATCCCTCCCCAATATTCGATTCAAACAGAACTGTTAAACCTATATTTAAGAAGTTTATGGATGATTATGGGCCTTTTGATGTAGTTCATTTTAATAATATCGAAGGTTTAACCATAGATGTATTATCTTTAAAAAATGATTTTCCGAGAACTAAATTTATTTTATCTGTTCATAATTATGCGCTGATTTGCCCTTTAATTAACTTATATCAGCACCATAATCATAAAGTATGTACTGATTATGGTAATGGAAGTGAATGCATAAATTGTATTCGGCATAGCAATAGAATTATACTCAAAGAACTTTCGGGCCGAATAGAAGACAACCCAAAAGATTCCTGGCTTTCACAAACAGGTTTAAAGCTATATTGTGATTATGCATCGTCAGAAGACTATATTAAGTATAGAAAATTAATGATATCATCTATAAACAAATATATTGATGATGTTTTGGCTGTATCTAAAAGAGTAGCAGAAATCATAGCTTCATATGGCATAAATAAAAATAAGGTATATGTGTCGTATATAGGTTCCAAAATAGCTGAAAAACAAATTATGAAAATAAAGGCAAGTATTACCTATAATTTAAAAATAGCGTTTATTGGCTATGCTAATAAGGAAGAAAAGGGGTTTAATTTTCTTGTTGACGCACTTTCAAAACTTAGTAAAGAAGATGCAAAAAGAATAGATTTTTTGGTCGCTGCAAAAAACTGTAATGAAAATGATATACGCCATGTATTAAAGGATTTACATAGTGTTACTATTAAAGACGGATATGTTTTAGATGAGCTCCCAATTCTTCTTAAAGATGTTAATTTAGGTATTGTCCCTGTTCTTTGGGAGGATAATCTTCCGCAAGTTGCGATAGAGATGGTTTCTTGTGGAGTTCCTGTTTTATGTAGTAGTTATGGGGGAGCTTCAGAATTATGCGATTCTGAATTATTTAGATTCGATGGCGGAAATACTCAAGACTTGCTGAATCATATTACACATTTTTTACACTATCCTATGGACCTTAACAAATATTGGGATTATCATAATTCATTAAAAACGATGTCGGATCACATTGGTGAGTTAAAAAGATATTATGGATTAGACGAAGTAAATGTATCTAATCCAATAGTTTCTGTTATAATACCAGTTTATAATGTTGAAAAATACCTCCCACAATGTTTGGATAGTTTATTAAATCAAACATTAAAGGATATTGAAATTATATGTATTGATGATGGCTCAACTGATAACTCATTATCTATATTGCGAAGATACGAAGAAATGGATTCAAGAGTGCGTGTTTATACACAAAACAATAAAGGAGCTGGCGCTGCACGGAACAAAGGAATAGAACTAGCCCGAGGGGAATACTTTTCATTTTTAGATTCAGATGACTTTTTTGAGCCTGAAATGCTTGAACTTGCATACAAAGCAAGTGTTGATAATAATGCTGATATTGTCCAATTTTTCAGTGACAGTTATAACGATAAAAACAGTAAATTTGAATACATACCAAACATTTTAAAAATTAATAATTTTCCTTGTAAGAATCCATTTTCTGTGCATGATATACCTGAAAAAATCTTTAATTTGGGGAATAAGTGGGCGTGGGATAAGCTATATAAAGCGTCTTTTGTTAAAGAGAATAATATTATGTTCCAAGAGATTCGAACTTCTAATGACATGTATTTTGTATGCGTATCTTTAGTTTTGGCTAATAAAATATTCATTTTACCTAATATATTAGCTCATCAGAGAATAAATCGTTCCGATTCTTTATCTGTTACTCGTGAAAAATCTTACGATTGCTATTATATAGCACTATTGAAATTAAAGAAAAAGCTAGTTGAATTAAATATGTATGATACTGTTAAACGGAGCTTTGTAAACTGGGCAATTGATTTTTGTCTATGGAATCTTAACTCAATTTCAGGTCTGCCTCATTTAAAGATATACGAACAGTTATATTACTACGGATTTAGAGAATTCGATATTGATGATCAACCTAGTTATTACTTTTATAATGATACGCATTTTGCCCAATACCTAAAGATTAGAGCTACAAATCCTATTGATTATACTGAAAACTATATACGTCGTAATATATTAAAAAACCAGAATGATATAGAACTAGTAAAGAAAAATGTTGAAGCTGTGGTAGAACCCTGTGTGTTTTGTAAATGTAGAAGGTTTATATTATACTTCTTCAGAAAAACATTAGGATTTTTTAAATGTATTCAGGACCACGGGCTTATATATACCCTGAGATATGCTAAGAGAAAAGCTAGTACAAAACTAAAAAATATAAGAAACTCAACATATAGAGCATAATCAATATAAACAAACGGAGGTTTATAATGACATATAAATATGATTATCTAATTATAGGTTCAGGTTTTTTTGGTTCAGTTTTTGCTCATGAGGCAATAAAACGTGGGAAGCGTTGCCTGGTTGTGGAGCGCCGAAATCATATTGGTGGTAATGTCTATTGCGAAAATATTGATGGTATTAATGTTCATAAGTATGGAGCGCATATCTTCCATACCTCAAACCGGGAGGTATGGGAGTATATCAAACAATTTGCTGAGTTCAACAACTATATAAACTCACCAATAGCTATATATGAAAATGAAGTGTATAATTTACCCTTCAATATGAACACTTTTAGTAAAATGTGGGGTATAAAGGCTCCTGCTGAAGCAAAGGCAAAGATCGCTCAACAGGTTGCAGAGGCAGGGATAAAAGAACCTAAGAATCTGGAAGAACAGGCTATATCTCTGGTCGGCTATGATATATATGAGAAACTTGTGAAAGGATATACAGAAAAACAATGGGGACGGAGTTGCAAGGATCTCCCGTCATTTATTATTAAACGGCTGCCCCTACGTTTTACTTATGACAACAATTATTTCAATGACCGTTGGCAGGGTATACCTATCGGTGGATATACGCCCATTATTGAAAAAATGCTTGAGGGAAGCGAAGTACTGCTGAACACGGATTATTTCACTTTTATAAAGGAAAATCCTGATATTGCAGAAAAAACGGTTTACACCGGGATGCTGGATGAATTTTTTGGGTATTCTCTGGGACATCTTGAATGGCGCAGTTTGCGATTTGAGACAGAAGTGCTTGATACGGACAACTACCAGGGGAATGCTGTAGTAAATTATACGTCAAGTGACGTTCCATGGACACGAATTATTGAACATAAGCATTTTGAGTTCGGTACCCAGCCTGTAACGGTGATCACCAGGGAATATCCCATGGAATGGAACACTGGTGTGGAACCGTACTATCCGATTAATGACAATAATAACGAAATGCTTGCAAATCAATACAGGGAGCTTGCAGGCAA
>JAAYSI010000227.1 GCA_012524045.1 Peptococcaceae bacterium
CCTCGCAGGGGCGCATTTACCTACGGTATTTTCCGGAATTTCAGGCTACTGTTTTTCTGTATATCTTATCACCGGAGCTTACAACCATTGAGACGTGTGACGAGCAGATCTTGAGCAAAACTACCATATCTTTAAGATAATGCTTAATTAGCAGTGTTTTTTTGGCAGTGGGCAGACAGTTTTTTTAGACTTTTTGACTAATTTTTGGTATTATTAGATATAGCGCAATAAAACGTCGGATAAAGGTAGAGCAAGGAGGATTTTATGTCTGACTGTATTTTTTGCAAAATTGTGAACAAAGAAATCCCTTCGGAGGTCCTGTACGAAGACGATCAGATTCTAGCGTTCAAGGATATCAATCCTGTGGCTCCTGTGCATATTCTGGTAATCCCTAAAAAGCATATTATAAGTGTTAATGATATAATTGACGAAGATTCAGGGGTTATCGGCAATATTTTCATAGTGATAAAAAAATTAGCGCTCCAACAGGGGGTCGCCGAGACGGGGTATAGAGTGATTACGAATGTTGGCCGTGACGGTGGCCAGGAAGTAGCGCATTTGCACTTTCATTTGATTGGCGGTAAAGAACTTGGTAAAAAAATTGGTTAAGGATTTCCGGGTAAGGAGCTGTGCGGGAAAGGGCTTCCAGCTTGACGTGCCCGGGTTCATCCTATATAATTATTTAAGTATACTAGACCAGTGGAGGGAGGGATAAGAATGAGTGAAGTAAGAGTTGGTAAGAATGAATCCCTGGATTCTGCTCTCCGCCGGTTTAAGCGAAATTGTCAACGTTCCGGAGTATTATCCGAGGCCCGTAAGCATGAGCATTACGAGAAGCCTAGTGTAAGAAGGAAGAAGAAATCTGAGGCTGCGCGGAAACGTAAATTTAGATAAGGGGATGGCTCCATTTGCTCCTAAAAAATCGCCTGGTTGAGGATATGAAGGCTGCTATGAAGGCCAAAGAGGAGGGGAAGGTCAGACTTTCTGTCATCCGAATGGTCCGAGCCGCCATCAAGAATACCGAAATAGAAAAGAAAGCCGAATTAACTGATGATCAGATTATTGAAGTGCTCGCGCGCGAAGTTAAAATGCGGCGGGATGCCATAGAAGAGTTCTCTAAAGCGGATCGTTTGGATAAAGTCCGGGAACTGGAAGAGGAAGTCGCCATCCTAATGGAGTACTTGCCTCAACAGTTAACAGAAGACGACATCCGTGATATGGCTAAAGAGATCATCGCTGAAACCGGTGCTCAAGGACCTAAGGATTTAGGCCAAGTAATGAAAGTTATTTCGCCTAAAACAAAGGGTAGAGCCGATGGAAAGCTTGTCAACCAGATAGTCAGAGAACTTTTAAGTTCATGAAGTAGAAGAAAACTGCCGTTATAACTGGATAGCGGCAGTTTTTGATTTTGCTTATAATCCTTTCTTGTTTACTTTGAGAAAAATATGGTATTATTGAAAATAAGGAAAATAATACATGAAAAACTGACAACAATGTCAAATTACGTACATATTCTTCTCTCCGTATATTGTTAATATTTGCAAAGCAGAGGTTAAAAATGATCAAGATAATTGTAGACAGTACCTGCGATTTGCCGCAGGAAATTTTGCAAGAATATGATATTAAGATACTGCCACTGAATGTTTTACTGAACGGAGTTGAATATCGGGATCGGGTGGACATTCAAGTTGAGGAAGTCTATGCTCAAATGAAAAAAGGCATAGTTCCGAAAACCTCGCAAGTATCTCCAAAGGAAATCCATAGTATGTTTACCCATCATATCAAACAAGCTACGGATTTTATCTATCTAGCCTTCTCCTCCGCTCTGTCCGGTACCCATAATCTGGCCAAATCGATTCAGGAAGAGCTTACTGAAAGCAATCCCAATATCAAGATGGCGGTGGTAGATTCCAAAGGGGGTTCTGTAGCGACAGGACTGATAGTGCTACAAGCGGCTCGTTTGGCCCGCAGCGGTTTGGACTTTGCCAACATTATCAAGCAGATTGATTTTATGGTAAAACATGTTGAACATATTTTTGCGATCTCCGATCTCGAATGGCTGATTAAAGGGGGTCGGATCAATAGAATTGTAGGGAAAACCGGAAGTATCTTGAATATTAAGCCGATTTTGGATGTCCAAAACGGCAAAATGCGCGTGATAAGTGCTGTTCGCGGCCAGCGTAAGGCTTTGCGAACTGTTGTGGATCTAGTTGCCGAACGAATCAAAGAATTTCCTGATCAGATTGTCGGCATTGCCCATGCCGATGACTTACCGGCCGCTGAAGAAGTAATGGAAATGCTCAGAACAAAAATCGGAGCCTCCAAATTCATTGTCCAGAAAATCGGTTGTGTCTTGGGTGCGCATCCGGGAATC
>JAAYSI010000329.1 GCA_012524045.1 Peptococcaceae bacterium
GGACAAATGAATGTTTGATTTTAGACCGGATTGTTATATAATGGCATCAACAGCTATGTTTAAGGGTGTTATGGCAATGCAGTCTATCGTCAGCAGATATGTCCAAGAACAATGTCAAATGGATATGTTTAATATGAGAGGTGGTTATAGTGCAGACACAAAAATATTCAGTAAATCAATACTTAATAGAAACTGTTTTAGCCTGGGTTAAGTCAGGGGAAATTGCAATTCCTGAGATACAACGGCCTTTTGTATGGGATGCTTCAAAAGTGAGGGATTTAATGGATTCATTGTATCAGGGCTACCCTATAGGCTATATAATTATATGGAAAAATCCGAATATCAGGCTTAAAGATGGTACAATATCCGAAGGAAAGAAAATTTTAATAGATGGTCAGCAAAGGGTGACAGCACTTACAGCGGCTATCCTGGGAGAATATGTTATAAATAATAAATATAAAAAAGTAAGAATAAAAATCTCTTTCCATCCGATTGAGCAAAGATTTGAAGTCTTTAATACGGCAATAGAGAAGGACAATAAGTGGATACCCGATATATCTCAAATCTTTTCACAAGATATAAATATAATTAAGTTTATAAATCAATACTGCAGGAATAATCCGGATGTTGATCCCGAGTTGATATATGAAAGGATAGAAAGTCTTAGAAAAATAATGCATAAACAAATCGGCCTTATAGAATTGTCATCAGATCTTGATATTGAAACTGTAACCGAAATTTTTATAAGAATTAATTCTAAAGGTGTGGTTCTAAGCCAAGCTGATTTTGCAATGTCAAAAATAGCCGCAAATGAATCTTATGGAGGTTCAACACTGAGAAAATGCATAGATTATTTTTGCCATCTGACAGTATCTCCTGAGTTTTATTACCATATCACTGATTATGATAAAGATTTTGCGGAAACAGAATATTTTAAGAAAATGTCATGGTTAAAAAATGAGCATGATGATATATATGATCCTTATTATACAGATCTTTTACGAGTGGCTTTTACTTATAAATTCAGTAGGGGCAAGCTTGCAGATCTTGTTAGTTTATTATCCGGACGAAATTTTGAAACAAGGACCTATGAAGAGGATATTGCAAGGGAATCCTTTGAAAAACTCAGTAAAGGAATTATAGATTTTATTAATGAGAATAATTTTAAGAAATTTATAATGATAATAAAATCAGCTGGTTTTATTACATCACACATGATACGTTCCAAAAATGCTTTAAATTTCGCATACATCTTATACCTTACTTTGCGTTCAAATGGATATAATCCGGCTGAAATAGAGTCATATGTTCGCAAATGGTTTGTATTGTCCATATTAACGGGGAGGTATTCCGGATCACCGGAATCAATGTTCGACTATGATATTAGAAATATTGCTTCCCGTGGCTTTAATGAGTATCTTAAAAGTATTGAAAGCGCAGAACTATCAGAAGCATTTTGGAATGTTGCACTGATTCAGGAACTTGACACTTCATCATCCGCCAGTCCCATATTCAATGTATTCCTTGCAGCACAGGTTAAAAATAATGAGAAAGGGTTCCTTTCAAAGGATATTACTGTCAGTGAGCTTATATTTAACTTGGGAGACATACATCATATTTTTCCCAAAGATTATCTTAGAAAGAATGGAATGAAGAGAAGTCAGTATAACCAAATTGCAAATTATGTTTATATGCAATCTGAAATTAATATAAAAATTGGGAACAAGGCTCCGAAAGAATACTTTGCCGATTTAATTCAACAGTGCAGTGGCGGTGGACTGAAGTATGGCGGTATAAATAGTCTGGAAGAGTTAAAAGAAAACCTTGGAATGAATTGTATACCAGAATCAATTTTTACAATGACTTTTGAAAATTATGAAGAATTTCTGGAACAGCGAAGATTGCTTATGGCAAAGAAAATAAGAGATTATTATTATACTCTATAGGAGAACAAGAACTTGTATATCCAAAGCAGAACGTTATGTGAAGAGTACAACCTTACCCGGAAACGTAAGGATAATGCTTACCGGGAGGTTGTTTTTTTATAGAGAATTATGAAGTTAAATGAATACTTTTGGAGGATAAGCGGTTATGTCTGAAAAAAGTATTGTGACTAAAGTACTGCGGTACTTAAAGACAGTACCGGGGTGTTTCTGCTGGAAGGAACATGGTGGTATGTACGGGACAGCGGGGATACCAGACATTATTGCCTGTGTAAATGGACGGTTTATAGCTTTTGAAATAAAAACCCCATCGGGAAAGACAACAAAACTGCAGGAAGCAA
>JAAYSI010000314.1 GCA_012524045.1 Peptococcaceae bacterium
AAGGCCAGTATATTAAATTTGCTGAGGGAGATACTCCGGTCAAAAACGGAGTGCTGGGCAGACTGGATGCCACTGTGATGCGGAACGGCCAATATGACATAAAGCTTTCTGCATATGATGAAGGAGGGATTGTATCAACCTGTACCGTTTCATATATGATTGAAGGAGAGCAGAAGGTTGGGAATTTCTCCTTGACCTTTGATGACCTTACTATTCCTATGGCGGGATTGCCTATAACCATTTCACGTACTTATGACAGCCGCAACAAGACAAAGGGTGACTTTGGAATAGGATGGACAATGGATATTCAGGATATACGTATTGAGGAAAATGTTGTACCGGGACAGTATTGGGGACAACAGTCAAGTGGGACTGTATTTACCAGAACATACAGTCTTTATGAAAAACATCCCCATAGTATAACGGTTACTTATCCTGATGGTAAAACAGATGAATTTACAATGGTTCTATCACTATCTTCTCAGCCTTTTATGAAGATTCAGCAAACGGAAGTATCTTTTGCTCCAAAGCCGGGAACGTACTCTAAACTCGAAGCTATAGGAATAGATAACACGGTTTTGGTTTTAGAGGATGGTTTTTATACTTATGACCTTGAATATTATAATCCAAACCGTTATAAATTAACGACAAAAGATGGTATGGTATTTATTATTGACCAGGAAAAAGGTGTTGAGAGTATAACCGATACCAATGGAAATACGGTTACTTATAGCAAGGACGGTATTATACACTCATCAGGGAAAAGTGTAACTTTTTCAAGAGACAGTCAGGGAAGGATAACAAAAATAACCGATCCCATGGGTAATACAATAAACTATGAATATGATCATTACGGGGATTTAGTAAAAGTTACGAATCAGGGAGGAAACGTAACAAGATTTACATATAATTCAAATCATGGATTGGTGGATATAATTGATCCACGTGGTGTAAGGGTAGCCCGTAACGAATATGATGATGAGGGAAGGATTGTTGCACATATTGATGCCGAGGGTAATAGAATAGAGTATTCCAGGGACATGAGCAAAAGGCAGGAAATTATAAGGGACAGATTAGGTAATATTACCGTCTACGAATATGATGAAAAGGGAAATATTTCAAGTATCACCGATGTCCTTGGGAATAAAACTACCTTTACTTATGACGAAAACGGGAACAAGCTTACCGAAACAGATGCATTAGGCAACACCTTTGAGTTTGTTTACGATGAAAAGGGAAACCTCCTAAAGAAGAAGGATTCCATGGGTAATTCCATTGACTGTACTTATAATAATGAAGGTAAAGTACTTACCATAAAAGATTTTGAAGGAAATATAATTACTAATACTTATGATGATAATAGAAATTTAAAAAAGGTTACAGATCCTCTTGGCCATTCAATTGAGTTTGGTTACAACTCTAAAGGACTTGCAACAAGCGTAACCGACCGGTTGGGCAGGGTGGTGCAAATTGCTTATGACAACAACGGTAATCCGGTAAGTGTAACATATCCAAACGGAAATGTTGTTTCATTTACATATGATGACAATGGCAGGTGCCTTAGCACAACCACTACCAGGACAACTTCAGAAGGAATGGTTACGGTTACTACAATAAATACTTATGATAGTCTTGGTAATATTATACAGACTATTGACGGCAACGGTAATGTATCTAAAGCAGAGTACAATGAAATCGGGAAAGTTTCTGCAATGATTGACCGTCTTGGCAGAAGGACGGAATATGATTATGATGTGTTTGGCAATATTATAAGGATTAAATATCCGGACGGAACAGAAGAAAGATTTGAATACGACTTGGAAGGAAGAAATACAGCAGCTATAAGCCCTGAGGGTAAAAGAATTGAATTCCGTTATGACAAGCTTGGAAGGGTAATTCAGGAAATATACCCTGACGGTGCATATGTAAGTTTTGAGTATGATGCATTGGGCAGAGTAGTCAAAGTAACGGATGGAAGAGGTTATTCAACGGAATATAAATACGATGCCCTTGGCAGAAACATAGAAGTGAAAGACGCCCTTGGAAACATAACGAAATATGAATATGAAAACAGTCCAAGACCTAAGAGAATGATTGATGCAAGGGGTAATGTCACAAGCTTTGAATATGATGGGAACGGTCATCAGACTAAGGTTATATATCCTGATGGGTCTTATATTGAAGTTAAGTATGACGCAGAGGGAAATATAATATCAAAAAGGGATCAAGCAGGAAATATAACACTTTTTGATTACGATGGATCTGGAAATCTTATTAGAATAACAGATGCTTTAGGAAACAAAACCGTATATGGTTATGATGAAATTGGAAACCTTATATCAATTAAAGATGCAAACGGTAATGTAACAACTTTTGAGTATGACAATTTGGGAAGGATGATAAAAAGGACTCTTCCTTTAGGAATGTCAGAAAGTTTTGTATATGATGCGGAAGGCAATTTAATTTCAAAGACTGACTTTAACGGAAATGAAATAAAATATGAGTATGATGTGGTTGGGCAGTTAACGGCAAAGATTTTGCCGGATGGTTCTAAAGAAACTTATACTTATACAAAAGACGGATATTTAAGTACCGTCACAGACAAAAGAGGAACAACTGTTTTTGAGTACGATGAAGCAAACAGGCTTAAATCAAAGACAGATCCTGATGGTACAAAGGTGTTTTACACATATGATAAACAAGGTAATGTAGAGACCATTACCAGCAAAGCCGGTACTATTAAATATACATATGATGAAATAGGCAGGTTATCCACTGTTGAAGACCAGTGGGGAGGCATAACAAAATATGAATATGATGAAGTAGGAAACCTTATAAAAGAAATAAAGCCTAACGGAACCATTGCAAAATACACCTATGATGACCTGAACAGATTAATTAAGCTTGAGAACATAAAAGACGACGGTACTGTACTGTCTTCCTATACTTATACACTGGGACCTTCAGGTAACAGGATAAAAGTAGTTGAAAATACAGGCAGGACCGTTGATTATGA
>JAAYSI010000228.1 GCA_012524045.1 Peptococcaceae bacterium
CTAAGAATTTTAAGATTGGAGATTTATTAGGTATATAATCTGAGATATTAGCTTCTTCTTTTTGGGAATAGTCTAGATCCAGTATCCGGCATCCTTCCTGATTAGCTCGGATAATTCTTCCGTCTGTGTCTAAGGTTAAAATTCCCTCATCAAATAGTTCAAAAGTCGCTTCGAGAATTTGATTGGTTTTATGGAGTTTATATTGTGCACCGATAGCAATGGCTAAAGAGTTAACCCATCCGAGAGAATGAGCCTTGATAGAAGATAAATGCTTTTCCCAAGGCTCACAAAGTAATTTTTGGATTAAAACTAAGGCGCCGATAATTTCTTCATTTTCATCGAAGATAGGCGCTCCAGTGCTAATATAATTGTTTAATTTAGTTAAATAATGTTCGGGACCTACTACCTGAAAAGCTTTCTTGTATAGTATACATAGTCTATGGGCAGTTGTGCTAAGGTCTCTAACAACCCTATTAGATGGAGGGATATCCATATCAAGTCTATTACCAGCAATAAAAAAGCAATTTTTATCAAATAGTTGTAATTTATATCCTGTTGACATTGTTAATTCTAAAAAGGTATTAATTAAGGGTTTTGCAACTTCTATAAGAAGTTTATTATCTTCTTGTATTTTATGTAATTCTTCATCACTTAAGAATGAATAGACAGAAGAATGGTCAGGGTTGATTCCATTGATTTTTGACTCAATCCATGATTGGGCTATCTCATGTTTGACAAAAGGATTATTTCTAGGGTCCTTATCTAGTTCCAAAAAATCTTTTTTACATTGAATAATATTCTCCCAATAGTCTTTAGAGAGTAGTCTTTCATCTTCGTTACTATAGGTTAATTGTAAGCTCACCTAGTATCCTCCTTTCTTTAGGCATGATATCTTTATGCATGATAATCATAAATATCTAAAATGTTGAACTAATATAATATTGGAAAATATTTGTTATTAATATAATTGTATCAGATATTTTGGAATAGTAAGATAAATTTTTTTAAAGAAGCGACTAAATTACGGGAAACGAAAAAAAATTGCCCACGACTCAAGCTGTGAAGTGGCAAAATTAGTAATTTAGCTTCTGTCTGTGTATAATAAACTAGTAAGAATTTTAGGAGGGATTTACATTGGTTCATGAGTTGCGCGAGCGCAAAGATATTCCAGCTGAATATAAATGGAAACTGGAAGATATTTTTTCTTCAAATGAAGAATGGGAAAAAACCTTTTTAGAAGCGGAAAAACTTATAGGTTTTGCTGAAAAATACAGGGGTAAGCTTGCGGAAAGTCCTGATTTGTTTGTTGAATGCTTGGAATGGTCAGATAATCTAAGCTTAAATATTGAGGAATTATATACCTATGCCAGAATGCGTAGAGATGAAGATAACAGAATTGCGGTTTATCAGGGAATGACTGATAAAGCTAGTATGCTATCAGTTAGAGCCGGGAGTGCCCTGTCTTTTATAGTTCCAGAAATACTGGCCATGCCGGAGGACAGGCTACAAGATTTACGTAAAGATCCTCGTCTAGAGATATATAACCATTATTTAGAAAACATTATTAGGCAAAAAGATCATGTTCTTTCTTTGGCTGAAGAAAAACTTTTAGCGGAAGCCAGTGAATTAGCTTCTGCTCCAAGCAATATTTTTAGTATGGCCAATGACGCTGACCTAAAGATCGGATATATATCTGATGAGCAGGGCAATCAAGTCGAGCTGACAAAGGGAAACTTCATAAAATATATGGAGAGTACGAATAGAAGGGTAAGAAAAGAAGCTTTTCAGACACTATATACCGCTTATGGTAGACAAATAAATACATGGGCAGCAATGCTTAATTCCAGTGTCAAAGCAGATGTATTTTTCGCTAGGGTCAGACGTTATAATTCCGCAATAGAGGCGGCTTTAGACAATGATAACGTTCCACTGACCGTCTATGATTCTCTAATTAGCACAGTTAATGAGTTCTTGCCGCAATTCCATCGTTATTTGCGCCTACGTAGGCAAGTTTTAGGCTTGGACGAGCTTCATATGTATGACATTTACGTCCCACTGGTACCGGAATTAGACACTCATATACCTTTTGCAGAGGCTAAAGCTATTGTCAAAGAAGGATTACAACCTTTGGGCGAAGAGTACTTAAAAGTATTAGAACTTGGTTATAATTCGGGCTGGATAGATATTTACGAGAATATAGGCAAAACAAGCGGAGCTTATTCCTGGGGAACGTATAAGTCGCATCCCTATGTTTTACTTAACCATCAAGATACTTTAGATTCCTTGTTTACTTTAGCTCATGAAATGGGACATGCCTTACACACTTATTTCTCCAATAAAAATCAGATACACCTTTATGCCGGTTATAAGATATTTGTCGCTGAAGTTGCTTCGACCTTAAACGAATCCCTGGTCATACAACATTTAATTAATACCACTAAAGATAACAAAATGAAGGCTTATTTGTTAAATCATTACTTAGAGCAATTCAGAGGAACGGTATTTAGACAAACAATGTTTGCTGAGTTTGAAAAAATGACCCATACTGCTCTAGAGTCCAATCAAGCGCTTACGGCTGAATATTTATCTCAAATATATAGAGATTTAAATCATAAATACTATGGTGCAGAAGTAAAAATTGATGAGGAAATAGCAATCGAGTGGGCTAGGATTCCTCATTTCTATAATGCTTTCTATGTTTACAAATATGCCACCGGATTTTCTGCGGCCACGGCTTTGGCTCACCAAATACTTAAAGAAGGTTCGCCGGCAGTAGATAGATATATGACTTTTTTGGCAAGCGGTGGTTCGGATTATCCGATTAATCTTTTACGTAAAGCTGGAGTTGATATGGAGAAGCCGGAACCGGTAAGGCAGGCCCTGGAAGTATTTACAGCCCTGCTTAACCAATTAGAAAAACTACTTACCAATTGGTAAAGGGAAAGAACAGGTATATTTTGTCAAATTTGCGGAAATAGTATTTTATTTGTATAATAATGAAGAATATAGACAGAACAAGAAAGGTATTTTTGAAGGTTTTTAGGAAAGAAAGATTATAA
>JAAYSI010000229.1 GCA_012524045.1 Peptococcaceae bacterium
ATTCCGGATAATCCACCGACCTACTGGAATCCACCCCACAGTCTATGACCTGATATTCTTTAGCCAACAAGTATTCTTTTATGGCTTCTTTTAACTCAAAACCCCCGTGGTCAGAGCCCAAGGCAATTTTCATTATTCAACCTCCATCTCATCAGTGTTGATAATAGATTTAGCAAGTCTTGCGACCAGTTCCTTAAGCTCTAGCGCACAAGCCCGATATTCCTCAAGTGAACCACCCCACGGATCAGAAATATCCTTTTCTGTCCCCAGATAACTGCCCAAAGCCATTATCTTGTCCGCATATTCCGGATAATTCAAAATTAAATACTGTTGCTGGGCTTTGGTCATGGTAAAAACATAATCGACAGTCTCGAGCAACCCTCTGTGCAAACGAGTCGCAGTATGGTCGCTTATGTCGATCCCCTGTTCTTTTAAAGCACTAACGGCATTGGCACTAACCTTGTCCCCGGTCAGAGCCTGCAAACCGGCTGACAAAATCTCGGTCCCTTCGGGGAAGTATTTTTGAGCTAAGCCTTGAGCCATAGGACTTCGGCAAGTATTGCCCGTACAGACAAACAAAATCTTCATTGATAATTATAACCCCTTTCCAGAGCAGGGTAAAATATTATTTAGTAATAATGAATTTAATAATAAATTCCAAATATAAACTGTAAATGGATTGCAAAATTAAATAGGCTTGAAATTAAATAGGTTTCTAAATTGCTAGAAAAGACCGCTGAGCATTTTTATACCAATCAGAACTAAAATTGTTCCACCGAGAGCTTCTGCTTTAGACCCCAGCCAGGCTCCTACTCTCCGTCCGAACAAGACTCCGCCGGCAGTCATAACTCCGGCTACAGCACCCATAATTAGCGTGGCTCTTATAATATTACTGACAAAGGTACCTAAAGAAAAGCCCACACTTAAGGCATCCAGACTAACACTCCCAGCCAACGCATAGATACCCCACCCCTTTAAATTAGGCGGCTCACAGCTTTGATTTGGGTCTTTCCGAAAAGCCTCAACTATCATTTTACCGCCAAGCAAAAAAAGAATCAAAGCTCCTATCCCAATGGCGATATCTCCGAATAAAGTGCCCAGTTGCTGGCCAGCCCACAGGCCGATTAGAGGCATGAAGACATGGAAGACAGCAACGACCAACGCTAAACGCAAAGCCATTCTGTTTCTGATACCTATTAGACCCAAAGCTAACGAACAAGAAAAGGCATCCATTCCTAAAGCTACTGCTACTGCAAACACCCAGGCCAGTTCCAAAACATTTCCTCCAATCTGAAACAGTTATAGAGTTATACAGTTGCCATTAGCGCCGGCCGCTTTCTTTAGACGATTCATAAAAGCTAAGCCGATTCCTGATTCAGGCATTCCCTCGACTAGGATAAGGTTAATGGCTTTTTCATCGCATAACCTTAAACTTTCAAATAGCTTGCCTGCTGCCCTTCTCGGCTGTTTTAGCGAACCAAGCTCGAATAGAAAATCAATTTGGTCAAGGATTTTCCGGTCTAATAGTTCTGCAGTTTCGGCAAAACAAATTAGAGCGACTTTTTGGCCGCTTCTTTTTTGCCTAAGACCGTTAATGATTTGCGTTTTTTTATCCTCGTCAGCGTTAAGAATTATTATTGTTCCTCGAGGAGCGTAGTGCCGGTATTTCATCCCAGGTGCCTGCGGTACGGCTACTTCTTTTGCCCCATTCTGCGCTGTACTGTCAATTACTACTTTGCCCAATACAGCTTGTAATTGCTCTAAGGTTATACCACCAGGACGTAAAATACAAGGTGTCTCCGAAGTAAGATCGAGCACGGTAGATTCGAGCCCAATTGCACATTTTCCGGTATCAATCAATAAGGGTATCTTTCCGTTCAAATCCTGCCAGACATGCTTACCCTCGGTAGGACTGGGCTTGCCGGAAATATTGGCACTGGGTGCCGCCACCGGGAGATCTGCTGCTCGAAGCAAGGCTAACGCTGCCGGATGAGACGGCATCCGGACTGCAACAGTCTCCAAACCGCCACTTACCACTGAGGGAACCAGATCATTCTTGGGCAAAACCATGGTCAAAGGCCCAGGCCAAAATTCCCGGGCACAAATAGCGGCTTGTTCCGGCCATTCACGCACAACCTGTTGCGCTTGCTGTAAAGTAGCGACATGCACAATCAAAGGGTTATCACTCGGACGTCCCTTTACTTGGTAAATCTTTTGGCAAGCGGAGTCTTGCAACGCATTGGCCCCCAAACCATAAACCGTTTCCGTTGGAAAAGCCACTAATTCCCCATTTTTGAGCAATTCTGCAGCCTCGCTTAAGATGGCCTGCACCTTCTCACTTAACGGGGATTTTTTAAATTCTTCTAAATCCAGATGAATCCATTTTGTATCCATTATAACTCCCTTTTTTATCCTCTATTCAAGAAGGTCTCATTATGTCAAAATCATATTCCTTCCTAGCCAAGACTATTCTATCCCAACCCGCATAATCGGGAAATATTTCCGTCTTATAACCTTGTTGGGAGAACAACTCCACTACTTTTAAGCCTTGTAAATTACCGATCTCTACTATTATCATACCGGCCGGAGTTAGATATTCATCACTTTCCATAGCGAGGTAGCGGTAGAAATCCAAACCGTCCTCACCTCCGAGCAGAGCCAAAGCCGGCTCTTTTTTGACTTCCGGCGAACAGCGCAAATATTCGTCTTTGGAAACATAAGGGGGGTTAGACAGGATAAGATCAAATTTTTGGCCTTGGACCGGCGCAAACAGATTGCCTTGCCGAAAATCTACCCAAACCTTATGCTGCTGGGCATTGTAGCGAGCCACAGCCAAAGCCTGCTCCGAAATATCCGTAGCCACTATGGCGGCTGACCGGCAATGCACTGCCAGGGAGACCGCTATAGCTCCACTTCCTGTACATAAATCCAAAATACGCACAGTTTGCCCGGGAAAGTCAGTTTGTATAAGCATCAGCGCCTTCTCGACCAACAGCTCAGTTTCCGGCCTCGGAATCAGTACATTAGGATCAACATAGAAGTTAAGACCCATAAACTCACGGGTCTTTAAGATATAAGCCAACGGTACCCTTGCGCCACGCTGTCGCACAAGGCACCAAAACTGTTCAACTATAGCAGGTGTTAGAAGCCTTTCTCTATCTAAATACAGTTTATCCCTTGTTTTATTTAGAATATGCGCTAAAATAAAGTCCGCTTCCGCTCTGGCCTCAGAAACCCCGCATTTTTCCAGGTAAGAGGCGCCTTCTTTTAATAAGTCTATTACCGATTGCCCCAACTCAAAGTTTTCCATAACTAACCAAAATCCTATTAACTACTAGATTTAAAAACTTTCCTTTAGTTTCCTGGCCTGATCTTCCATAATAAGCGCATCTATAAGCGCATCCAAATCTCCTAATAAAATACTTTCCAATTTATGCAGGGTAAGACCTATTCGGTGATCGGAAACCCTACCTTGGGGGAAATTATAAGTTCGAATCCGTTCACTCCGGTCACCGGTGCCAACTTGGTTTTTGCGTTCACTGGCAATTTCGCCGAGAGCTTCCTGTTCAGCTTTTTCCAAAAGTCTAGCCCTCAATACTTTCATAGCCTTATCTTTGTTTTTATGCTGAGATTTTTCATCCTGGCAAGAAACCACAATCCCAGTGGGCAAGTGAGTTATCCTTACGGCCGATTGAGTAGTGTTGACAGACTGTCCGCCGGGACCGCTTGAACAAAAGATATCAATCCTTAAATCGTTCGGATTAATTTCCACATCTACTTCCTCAGCTTCAGGCAAAACGGCAACCGTGGCCGTTGAAGTATGAATCCGGCCTCCGGACTCGGTCGTAGGAATCCTTTGGACTCTATGAACCCCGCTTTCAAATTTCAGACGGCTGTAAGCACCGTGTCCTTCGATCATAAATATGATCTCTTTAAAGCCACCTATATCTGTATAGCTGGCGCTTAAAACCTCAGTCTTCCAATTCTGATGTTCTGCATATTTCGTATACATTTTATAGAGATCACCGGCAAATAAAGCTGCCTCATCTCCACCGGCTCCTGCCCGAATTTCCATAATTACGTTCTTTTCATCGTTCGGGTCCTTGGGCAAGAGTAGAATTCTTAAATCAGCTTCGAGTTTTTCTTTCTTGGCTAGGAGTTCATCCTGTTCCAGCTCAGCCATTTCTTGCATCTCGGCATCAAGATCTTCGGCCAATAGCGATTTAACATCTTCAAGTTGTTTTAGTACATCTTTATATTCACGGTAAGCTGAAACAGTGTCTTCCAGGGCTGCTTGAGCCTTGGCATGCTTCTGAAATTCAGCTTGATTGCCGATAATGTCCGGATCAGAAAGAAGATTTGTCAACTCATCGTATTTTTTCTCAATATCGTTAAGACGGTTTAACATGCTTTAACCTCTCTTATCTAAATCTCCAACTATAAGTATATTCATCTATAAAATAAAAATCATCTAATATGATAATCAGAAATTATTAACTAGCCAATAGGAAGCAAATAAATAACGGCTAATAAAACATAAGTGAAATCAAAAGCAGAGCTTGAGCGCTCTGCTTTCTTTCTGGTGCAACGACCGCAGGCCGTTATTATTCCAATCCGTATTTTCTCTTAAAGCGGTCAACACGTCCACCGGAATCAACAAACCTTTGGACACCTGTGTAAAACGGATGACATTTAGAGCAAATCTCAACTTTTATATCTTTCTTAGTGCTACCTGTTTCAATTTCATTGCCACAGGCGCAGGTAATGGTGGTTTGATAGTATTTAGGATGTATTTTATCTTTCACGGCACGATCACCTTCCTTCCATTCAGAACCATCTCGTACAAAAATACAGTCAACTCAAGATATTTTAGCACAAGTATTAGTTGGCGGTCAAGCAGCTTTAAAAACTCTTTTCGTTTAAAATTTTTAGAAAATTGCCGGATTTAAAACCACTATTTTTCCTCCGGAATTGCGCCTTTGATCGCATATTTCGGCTTTTTGGCAAAATAGTGTTTGGCCTCGATAAAGCGAACTGTACCTGTTTTCCCTCTCATAACAACTGTATGAGTAGTGGCACCGTTGCTGGTAAAGGTAACACCTTTAAGCAGAGGCCCTTCCGTAATACCGGTAGCAGCAAAGAAGATATCGTCAGTTTTGACCAGATCATCTAAAGTCAGAAGTTTATTAACATCAGTTATGCCCATTTTTTGGGCTCGCTGAATATCCTCCTCATCCTTCGGCCAAAGCCTTCCTTGCATTTCGCCGCCTAAACAACGTAGCGCTGCCGCAGCCAAAACGCCTTCGGGTGCTCCGCCAATACCCATTACCATATCAATACCGCTTCCTTCAATAGCACAAGCCA
>JAAYSI010000230.1 GCA_012524045.1 Peptococcaceae bacterium
CAAGACGCTGTTCAGCCGAGAGGCTATTCCATTCAATGTCGAATTACCACTGAAGACCCTCTAAATAATTTTATGCCGGATACCGGTAAAATTGATGTCTACCGTACCGGCTCCGGCTTCGGTATAAGACTGGATGGAGGTAACGGCTATACAGGATCCATCATTTCCCCTTATTACGACAGCTTATTAGTTAAGATTATTTCCTGGGCCAGAACATTTGAAGGAGCAACTAAGAAAGCTATTCGTTCAATTAAAGAATTAAACGTTAAAGGGGTAAAAACAAATGAGGCTTTCCTGATCAATGTCTTAAACCACGAAAAATTTTTAAGCGGTGAATGCGATACTCATTTTATCGATGACACGCCAGAGCTTTTTGATATTAAGCCTAGAAAAGACTATGAAACTAAAATCTTAAAATACATTGGTGAAAAAGTAGTAAACGAGGTCAAAGGAACCAAAAAAGATTATAATATTGCTCCAGTGCCCAAGGTAAAAATCCCGGAAGTCCGCACCGGTGTTCGCTCTATTTTAGAGCAAGAAGGTCCAGAAGGTTTTGTTAAGTGGATTCTCAAGCAAGAAAAATTATTGTTGACTGATACCACTTTTCGAGATGCCCACCAATCCCTATTAGCTACCAGACTCAGGACCAAAGATATGACTAAAATAGCCGAAGCTACTTCAGTGTTGGCTAAGGATCTCTTTTCCCTGGAAATGTGGGGAGGGGCCACTTTTGACGTGGCCTATAGGTTCCTCAGGGAGTCCCCTTGGCGTCGCCTACAAGCGCTAAGAGAGCTAATTCCTAATATCCCATTTCAAATGTTACTAAGAGGTTCTAACGCCGTAGGCTATACCAATTATCCTGATAATTTAATTCGAGCTTTTATCCGGGAAGCTGCTGACCAAGGTATCGATATCTTCCGGATTTTTGACAGTCTGAACTGGCTAAAAGGAATGGAAGTGGCTATAGATGAAGTTCTAAAATGCGGTAAAGTTGCCGAAGTAACGATATGCTACACCGGAGATATTTTAGATGATAAAAAGCAGAAGTATACACTCAATTACTATATAAAGAAAGCTAAAGAAATCGAAAAAATGGGAGCCCATATTTTAGCAATCAAAGACATGTCGGCTTTGCTTAAACCCTACGCTGCTGCCAAACTAATCCGGGCTTTAAAACAGGAAATCTCTATTCCGATTCATTTGCATACCCACGATACCAGTGGCAATGGCCTAGCTGCGCTGCTAATGGCTGCTGAGGAAGGGGTAGATATAGTGGATACGGCTTTAAGTCCAATGGCTGGACTAACCAGTTCCCCGGCTTTAAACTCAATTGTCGCTGCGTTGGAAAACACCAAGCACGATACCGGCATTAATCTCGATGATATCCAGCTTCTTTGCAATTACTGGAGCGAAACCAGACCTGTTTACGAACCCTTCGAATCTGGTTTAAAATCCGGTACGGCGGAGATTTATAAGTATGAAATCCCCGGCGGTCAATATTCCAATCTAAAACCACAGGTCGAAAGCTTTGGCCTAGGCCATAAATTTAACGAAGTTAAAGATATGTATAAAGAAGTCAATGAACTCCTTGGAGATATTATCAAGGTAACCCCTACTTCGAAAGTAGTTGGAGATCTGGCTATTTTCATGGTTCAGAATGGTCTTACTAAAGAAAATATCCTGGAAAAAGGACAGCATTTGACCTTCCCCGATTCAGTGGTGGATTATTTTAAAGGCATGATGGGGCAACCCGAAGGAGGGTTCCCGGAAGCCTTACAAAAGGTAATCCTCAAAGGAATAGAGCCCCTTAATAAAAGGCCGGGTGAGATTTTAGAACCGATAGATTTTGAAGCAATTAAAGAAAAACTGGAAAATGAATTTAAAATCGAACCGAATATGCGCAATGTCTTAAGTTATGCTCTCTACCCCAATGTTTACAGTGATTATTTAAAATCTCTGCAGGAATACGGCCATCTCTATAATTTGGAAAGCCATGTCTTTTTCTATGGACTTAAAGAAGGAGAAACAGCCGAAATTGAATTGGACGAAGGCAAAATAATGATTGTCAAATTGGTCGAAGTCGGGGATTTAGATGAAGAAGGTTATAGAACCTTAGCTTTTGAAGTCAACGGCAATCGCAGAGAAATGAGAATACTCGATAAGAATTTGGACCAGAAAGAAAAAACGCAACACACTCTAATGGCTGACCCCAGCAATCCTAAAGAAATTGGCGCGTCTATAACGGGTACTATCAGTAAAATATTAGTAAAAGAAGGCGATAAAATTCAAAAGAAACAAAGCCTGGTGATTGTTGAAGCCATGAAAATGGAGACAAACATTTTAGCGGCTGAAGAAGGGGAAGTAGATAGTATCCTAATTGCCGAGGGTAAACAAGTTAGGGCCGGTCAATTAATATTGAAATTGAAATAAACAACTAGAAAACCACGATAACTTATTTCCATAATGTACCATTTGGAGTGACCCTTCATACAATATTACTAGGTTTAACCAATTCAACCAAAAAAAGGGGGTCATTATAAATGGCACTAGGTGCAGGTGTAGGTGCAGGCGTTGGAGCAGGCGTTGGTGTAGGCCTGGGAACCGGTGTTTCCGTCGGTATTGCAATTGTAGTAGTTATCATCCTTCTTTTAATTGCAATGGGTATTGTATTTTAGGAAAAACAGGATATTAATAGAGGAGGGTTTATTATGTACGGTGGCTTATGCGGCGGCGTAGGCTTTGGCTATGGTTTCTCCGGTGCCGGAAATGCCGCAGGTATTATTGCTATAGCAATCCTGATCTTAATTGCTTTGGCTGTAATCTTTTAATTTCTGATATTATAAACAGAATTTTTAAAATAGGGGATGTCCTGAGATTTTTCAAAGGACATCCCCTTTAATTACAGTATATTTAGGCATTACCCTCACTTTCGCGCCAAAGCTGTTCACTTGCAGCTACAGCACCTGAACCTCCAGGTAGAGCTTCTTAATACCTAATTGGTAGGCAAAACACACTGTTCCGCTTCTACATCCACAAAACCCTGAATGCTGGGCTGCCTTAAAGAATGTCCCTTAGGCCATTCAGTGTATTTTACTTTAACCGTCAACTCAGGTTTGACCCAGTGAGCATCCTTATGCCTTTGTGGCCTATTTACAAAAGGTTGCTCTTCTACCGTACGCGAACGCAGGACTGCGGACAGTTCTCTCCATTCTTGTTTAGTAAGTTTTCCAGTTCCGACATGCCCAATATACCAGAGATGCCGATTATCATCATATAAGCCCAAGAGCAAGGAATTAACCACCCCTCCATTTAAGGTATATCCAGCTACAACGGCAATTAAATCACGGTAATTTTAAACTTTCACCCAAAAATCTTTTTTCTCGCCGGGAATATACGGCGAGTTCTTCTGTTTTAAGACTATTCCTTCCAACTCGTGAATTTTTACCGTCTCAAATAAAGCTTGCCCATCCTGATGCGACGAGACAAGCTGAATATTTGACTGCGGCAAAATAATCTTAGCTAGTAGTTCCATCCTCTGGGTAAGAGGAAGGTCCAAAAGCCATTTCCCGTTGTAATAAAGTAGATCAAAAATCATATAGGTCACAGGAATAAGCTTGCTGTTTAGATCTACCCGTTCCAAACGACGAATGCCGTCTCGACGCATTACCTCGGAAAAAGATGGTTTGCCATCAGAACCTAAGGCTATTATTTCTCCGTCTAAAATAACAGAATCGGCAGTGCAGTATTTACTAATATCTAAAAGTTCAGGGTAGTGCTGGGTCCTTACGCGAGCTTTTCTATTATATAAACTTACTTCAGTTCCGTCATAATAAGTTAATAAACGCACTCCGTCCCATTTAATTTGAGCTATCCAGTCCTCGCTTTTTGGTATACTTTCGCTGCTTTGAGGCTCCATTGGTATAATCGGCTCAAACAAGAAAAACACCTCTTTTTCCCATTCGCATTTCAGCAAAGTGTATAGCATATATATCTTTTCATTTTCCGGGAAAAAAATGCTCCAAAAGGCTGTTAAATTTATTAAATTTAGACAAAATAATAATGCAGCTATAGGAATAGGAGTGAGCGAACATAGCTAATAGGCGTTTCAGCGGTTTTCAGCAAAAAAGGATGCTTATTTTTCAAGAGCTAATAAAAAGATTTTGGAACGGTAAAATCAAAACCAATACCGACCTGGATAGCTTAACTTTAGATTTACAAAAAAGGCTAGAGTTAGGAAATGAGGATTTACCCTTTATCAGAGACCATATCCGCATAGCTATGGGTCTGGAACCTACAGGCAACGCTAGCTTTCAAAATGAATTAAGCCTAGTTCGTAACTATAAAGAGATCAGCCAGCCCATAGTAGCCAAACTACCAGAAGGATGTAAATACTGTCCGGAAGACAAAAGGGCTGAATGTGCCAGTGGTTGTAAATATGAAGCCCAAGTATACAGAAGGAATGAAGAGCCGGTAATTGTCAATGATAAATGCTTAAGCTGCGGTGATTGTGTCACAGGCTGTGATTTTGGAGCTATAGCCGATAAAATTGAGTTTGTCCCGTTAATAGAGTTGCTTCAAGCCAAAGATGTGGATGTGTACGCAACTGTGGCGCCGGCCATAGCCGGGCAGTTTGGAGACGATATTTCGCTGGGACAAATCAGGACCGGACTCAAGCTGATAGGCTTTAACGATATGATTGAAGTCGCATTATTCGCTGATATATTATCCATCAAGGAGGCCTATGAATTTAATAAACTGGTTAAAACTGAGGATGATTTTTTCCTGACAAGTTGCTGCTGCCCAGTTTGGATCAACTTAGTTAAAAGGAATTATCCCGAAATGTTTACCAAAATGTCCCCATCGGTTTCCCCCATGATAGCATCCGGACGCTTTTTAAAAAGGCTGTACCCTGAGGCGAAGGTGGTTTTTATCAGTCCCTGTATAGCAAAAAAATCCGAAGCTATTGACCCGGATTTGAAAGGTACTATTGATTTTGTGCTTTCTTTTGGCGAATTGAAAGAAATTTTTGAGGCCTTAGAAATTGATTTAAAGCAACTGCCGCCGATTGAAAAAGACCAAGCCTCTTTTGGCGGTAGAATTTATGCCCGTACCGGCGGAGTTAGTTTTTCGGTTAAATCGGTAGTTAATCGGATTGCACCCCAAAGATTGATTAAATTTAAGGCCAAAAAAGTTGACGGTGTCAAAGATTGTAAGAACATCCTCGATAATCTGTCCCAAGGTAAGACTATTGAGGCAAACTTTATAGAAGGAATGGGATGCGACGGAGGCTGCGTCGGCGGACCCAGAACAATAATTGATAAGGAAGCGGCAACGAAGTATGTGAATGAATTCGGTGAAGATTCCTTAATCTTGACTCCCTTTGATAACCTGAACATAATGAAAATTCTTAGCGAATTAGGTCTTAGTAAAATCGAAGAAATTTTTACTGACGAAGAAATTAATCAATTACTTACTCGCTAAACCGGCAATATTAAACGTTTACTAACAGGTTAGTCAGCTGTATCCAATCTTAGGTCCGGCAAAGTGGTTATCAATCCTTCTCGGACTATAATAAGCTCTACCCGCCGATTTTTGGCCATCCCTTCTGTTGAAGTATTGGGAGCTATCGGCTGATACTCTCCGTAGCCAACTACAGAGAATTTTTCCGGAGCAAGATTTGGATTGTTGAGTAAGGCCTTCATAACATTTAAAGCTCTGGCAACACTTAATTCCCAATTCGAGGGGAATTCTCTGGTATTAATAGGTCTATTATCGGTATGCCCGGTTATTTGAATTTTATTTTCCAAGCCTTCCAAAATCAGAGCCAAGTTTTCAATAACCGGTAGGACATCCGGCCGCAAATCCGCTTTACTCGAATCGAATAAGGCTATATCTTGAATAGATACTCTTAAGCCGATTTCTTCAACCCGGCAAGTTACTCTATTCGCCATACCGGCTTTCTCAAAATACTGTTCGAGCTTTTCTTTATAGGCATGTAATTTCCGGTCTTCAACCAGTTCTGCAGTATTCATTTCCGGCAGCGGAATTGACTGATCTTGTTGTTCAGGCTGCGGCTCCTCAATTATTTGTAACTCATTGGCACTCACACTGCTGTCGCCGACCAACACACTGGTCCCCCCGCCGAAAACAGCTTCCAATACCCTCTTCATCTGCTGTAGTTTAAACTGGTCAATCTGGCTCATCGCAAACATCACAATAAATAAAGCCAGCAATAAAGTAAGAATGTCTGAGTAAGGGATTAACCAGGATTCGTCCATACGTTCGTCTTGATCTTTTTTTCTTCTAGCCATCCACAGTTTCCTCCCTATTTTCTTCTATCATTTGGCTACGCAGGTATGGAGGAAGGAAAGCGGTCATTTTATCTCTAAGTAAAGTTGGATTACTCCCCCTTTGAATATGGATTAAACCTTCAAGGATCATAGTTTTAACCGTAACTTCTTCCTGAGATTTTCTTCTAAGCTTGTTGGCAAAAGGATGCCAAAGTACATAACCGGTAAAAATACCCAACAAGGTCGCTACAAATGCTGCAGCTATGGAATAACCGAGTTTTTCCATGTCTTGCAGGTCTCCCAAAGCTCCTATCAAGCCGACAACTGCACCAAGCACCCCTAGGGTAGGTGCATAACTCCCGGCCTGGGAAAAAATCAAAGCTCCGGCTCTGTGTCTTTCTTCCATCATATCGATCTCTGTTTCCATATAATCCCGTAAAGCCTGCTCATCAGTACCGTCTAAAATAAGTTCCATACCTTTTTTTAGGTAAGGATCCTCTAATTCGTCAATTACAGTCTGCAAGGATAGCAAACCGTCCCGGCGAGATTGTTTGGATAACTCCACCATTTTGTCTATAGTAGCGACAGGGTCGATCTTTTTATCAGTCACCAATATTTTAAATAAAGCAGGTATTCTTTTTAGTTCATCCTTTGGAAAAGCGTTACAAATTGCCGCTACTGTTCCCACAATAATAATTAAAAATGCTGCCGGATTAATTAATACGGCCGGACTTGTCCCTTTTGCTGCCATTCCGCCGAGCACGGCAATGAGACCGATAATTACCCCGATAACAACCGTATAATCCATTTAATCTCCCTTCTCCTTTTCGTTAGTCTATATCAAAAGGCTATGGATTTATTATATTTCTCCCCCTTTTTCTTGTTATCATAGTCCTATTTGGATACCCATACTTTTAAGGTAAATTAAAAATCTATACTAAATGAGGCTACACTGCCATCTTTGGCGGGAATTACTTCGAGTTTCGCTTCTATACTAGCTTTTAATTCGGGTACATGGGAGATAATCCCAACTAAACGTCCGGTCTGCTGTAATTCGCACAAACAATTTATTGAGCTGTCCAAGGATTCGGGATCAAGGGTTCCAAAACCCTCATCGATAAACATAGTATCTAGGCTCACACCGCCCGCATAGGATTGGACAACATCAGCAAGCCCTAACGCCAAAGCCAGCGAAGCTTTAAAACTTTCACCACCGGAAAGAGTTTTGATATGCCTAGCTCGGCCAGTAAAATAATCAAAAACTTCGATTTCCAAGCCGCTCTGAGCCAGCCCTTTGCCCTTGTCGGCAATTCGGTTCATCCGGTAGCGTCCGTATGTCATCTTTTGGAAACGTATATTGGCTGCAGCGATAATATCATTAAAAAATGCAGCTAATACATACCTTTCAAAGCTTAGTCTTTGGCTATTGTCTCCTTTGGCGACTTTAGCCAAATCACCGACCACCATATATTGCTGTTCTTTTTGGCCAATCTGTTGGCCGAGTTGCAAAATGCCGCTAAGCAAGTTTTTATTGTGATTTAGGCGTGAAGCCACTGCTGTCTTTGCCGCAGCGAGCTTGTTTTTCTGTTCTTGCAAGCCGGCAAGTTCTTCATTCAAAATAGCCAAATCCCTTTTGCTTAAGCCTTTGACTTCTTGGCTTATTGTTTCGAAATAATGAACAGCAGCCTCCAAATCTTTCTGATAATCGCGAATTTGCTGATCACTGTCTTTAATCTCCTGTTCACTTCTTTTAGCCTGTCGATATTCTTCTATGGTGTCAAAGCCGGCCTGCTTTCTAGCTGTGGCGAATAATTCGGCAGCTTTGACCATTTCCTGCTCAGCCTCGTTTAAACTTTTATGAGCACTTGCTTTAAATGTAACAGCCGAAGCCTGCTTTTGCTTGCATTCCTGCTCCCGGCTCTGGGCTCTTTCCCATGCAAGCTTTAAGGTCTCATATTTTTTATTGGTTGCTTCTATTTCTTCTTCCAAGGCCCTACTTGTCCGGATAGTCGGAGGTATCTCCTGCTCCAACCTTAATATCACTTCTTGTAAACTGCAAACTTTAGAATAACAGTCTTTTTCTGTGTCACTCAATCTTTCCAAACTTTTCTCTAGATGAGCATGCTTCTCAGTTGTTTCCTTGATTTTCTGTCTTAGAATCGACTCCTTTAATCTGCTCTTATCTAAATCTTGTAACTCTAAATCTAAATCGTTGAGCTCGGTTTGTAATTGCCGCATAAAGGCTGTTAGCTGCCGGCAATCTTCAG
>JAAYSI010000231.1 GCA_012524045.1 Peptococcaceae bacterium
CTTAAAGTAGCAGGTAAACAGGAGATTACTTTTATTTTTAAAACCCATAGTATCTTGACGCTATCGTTTTAACAATAGCATTGGACAAAAACTTTTTATTATTTTATCATATCTATAGTTTACTATTAGTTAGCAATTGGAACAAGGAGTATATATGATGGATTTAACGGGAAAAAGTAAAGAAAAGTATGTGAAAGAGACTTTTAATAGAATTTCAGAAAAATACGATTTTATGAATAGAATGATGAGTTTTGGCTTAGATAGATTTTGGAGAAAGAAAGTAGTTAAAATTGTTCGCGCAAAAACAGGAATGAAGATTTTAGATGTGTGTTGCGGTACTGGAATGTTGACAATCGAATTAGCTAAAAAGGTTGGTTCCTCCGGGAGAGTAATAGGACTAGATTTTTCTGAGAATATGCTGGAGCAAGCCCGTAAAAATATTAGCGTCCTACCGGAGAAAGAAAATATTACCTTTATTCAAGGTGATGCTTTGCAATTACCTTTTGAAGATAATTCTTTTGATGGGGCAACAATTGGCTGGGGGTTGAGGAATCTTAGCTCTATAAAGTCAGGAATACAAGAAATGAGGCGAGTCGTAAAACCAGGTTCCCTAGTAGTCTCTATTGATATGGGGAAACCTTCTTGGCCAATTTTTAAACAATTGTATTGGTTTGCTTTCGAAAAAGTGGTACCATTTTTAGGTAAAGTAGGAGCAGGGGGAAAGCAAGAAGAATATAAATATTTGTACCAATCAGCTTTGGTCTTTGAATCCCAGCAAGAGTTAGCTGAAATATTTGCGAATTGCGGCCTTCAAAATACAGGTTATATAAACTTGGTTGGGGGAGCAGTCTCAATTGTCTATGGAATGAAATAATTTCTTAATAAGGTTATAAAATATTATTAGAGTTTTCTAAAAGGTATGGGGGGATTTAGAGATGCTGACCCCAAGTCTAGAAGACTATCTAGAGGAAATATATCGGCTCTCTTTAAGTGCCGAGAGTATTAGAGTTACTGATATAAGCAATAAGCTAAAAGTTTCGTTGCCTTCTGTATCCAAAGCTTTAATAAAATTAAATGATAAAGATTATATTAATTACGAACCCTATGGGAACATCAGATTAACTCTTAAAGGAAATGCTTTCGGTAAATTTTTAGTAGAGAGAAATCAGCTTTTACAAGAATTTCTTTCTTTAATATGTTCTAAATGCGATATTAGTGTTGAAGCTGAAGCAATGGAGCATTATTTATCAAAGGCTACAATTGATGCGATTCAGGGACTGGTTAGATTTTTCAAAGATAATCCGGATTTATATCAGCAGTTTAGATTTTATAGTGAAAGCCGTTCGGCAGAGGCTGAAGATCGTAGTCCCTGAAGTAGTTCTATAAAACAAAAGATTAGCATTATACAAATCAAATGCTAATCTTTTTTATATCTCTAACTCAGACCTAAAAAATAGACAAACTGAGTAACTATGAAACATACTGTAAAAGCCGTTAAGGTCGGAATTAAGAAAGCCAGTAAAGTCCACTTTTTGCTGCCCGTTTCCTTTAAAATAGTGAGGAGGGTTGTTCCGCACGGCCAGTGCAAAATAGAAAAGAGCATAACATTTATAGCGGTAAGCCAAGTCCAGCCATTAGCTATTAGAATATTGCCTAAATCCAATAAGCTTTCAACTTCGATCATAAACCCAGTGGATAAGTAGCTCATCAGTAGAATTGGCAGCACTATTTCATTAGCTGGTAGACCCAGGATAAATGCCATTAGGATATACCCGTCTAGGCCAAAAATTTTTGCGAAAGGCTGTAGAAAGTTAGCGGTATGAGCCAAAATACTTGAATCACCGACATAATA
>JAAYSI010000232.1 GCA_012524045.1 Peptococcaceae bacterium
AAGCACTGGAAGGAATAGTTCTTGATATATCGGATAGGAAAGCAATTGAAGATACCCTAAAATATAACAGTGAGCATGATAGATGGACGGGGCTGTATAATCGCGAATATTTGGTGTCCTTACTGGAAAAAGACATTGAGTTAAAAAAAGAGTCCAAAAAAGCTCTCATTGGTATTAACTTAAGTACGATCCAGTTGTTAACAGTAAATTACGGTTTCCAGTATTCTCAAAATCTACTAAAAAAAGTAGCTGATGACCTTAGCGAGCATTGCACTGCTAATTGTCTTTTATTCCGACCACGGGAGCATAGCTTTATTTTCTATCTCTTTGACTACAAAGATAGAAAGGAACTTATTGCTTTTAGCGATGTCATTATAAAAACTTTAGAACCCTTATTTATAACAGAAAGGATAGGCGGCGGGATTGGGATCCTTGAAATTGAACCGAACGAAAAGGAAGTGGATGTGGAGTTACTTCTGAGAAGACTCCTGATTGCCTCAGAAAGGTTTATGAACTTATTCGGCAAAGATTCCAAAATTTGCTTCTACGACGAGGAGTTAGAAACCTTGGTTAACCGTGAAAGGGATATTGTGGAAGCTTTGAACGCTATAGCCTTTGATGACCATACCAATGATGATCTATTTTTGCAGTTTCAACCGGTTATGGATTTAAGAACAGGTTCAATCTTTGGCTTTGAGGCTCTGGCCAGATTAAGGACAACAAAGCTCGGTCTGGTGTCGCCCTTAGAATTCATTCCGATTGCCGATAAAACAAAACTCATTCTTCCGATTGGCGAAAAAGTGATAGTCAAAGCATTCCGCTTTTTAAATAAGCTTAAAGAACACGGCTATGATGGAATCAAGGTCTCGATTAATATTTCTATTATTCAACTATTGAAACCTGATTTCCCAAATAGGTTGTTTGAAATAATGAACGAGATGCAGATTAACCCGAAAAACGTCGGCCTAGAGATTACGGAATCGGTCTTTGCTGCGGATTTTGATAACATTAATAGTGCTATTGAGAAACTAAGGGACGCGGGGCTGCACATAGCCATAGATGATTTTGGGACCGGCTATTCTTCTCTGTCCAGAGAATCAGGCTTAAAAGCTGACTGCATGAAAATTGATAAGTATTTTGTTGATATACTGATGAGCACTAACCCGAATAGAGCAATAACAAGCGATATCATTTCGATTGCCCATAAATTGGGGCATAGCACAATAGCTGAAGGAGTTGGACACGAAATCCAACTACAGTATTTAAGAGAGTTTGACTGCGATAGAATACAGGGGTTTTTGATCAGCAAACCCCTTGACGAAGAAGATGCCCTGGAGTTTTTAAATAGCGCTAAAAACATACAAGAATAAGATTTAGTATATTTTTATTTGGCACAGCAGGTAGAAAATTTTCCCTGCGTAACTCGATGACGATGAAAAGTTAGCTTGAAAAAAGCTTTAGCCTTGGTAAGAGTCATTGGTAATATTTAAAACACCACTGTTCGGAGACAATTTTTCTCCAAAAGGTGGTGTTTTTATATTTTGAAGTTTAAATCATGAGATTTAAATATGTTTCTTAAAAGTTATAAATAGGACAGCGATATTTGCAAATACTAAGGCTGATACTTAATTATATGAAGAAAATGAGGTGGTTATTTATGAATCCATTTGAACAAAGGCCGATAAATATGGAAGACGGTTTTATGGATTGGGCAACTATTTATCCGAAACCCTATGATAAAAAATCAGTAGACCCTTATACCAAAACCCGTGTTATCCTGATGAACGGAATTGAGGCGGAGGCCATAGTTTTCAAACATCAGTTCCATCGTAATTGCCAAGACAATGATTTGCGGCGGGAACTGGCTTTAAGCCGGCGCATTGAACAGCAACAACAAAAACGAGTTAACTGGCTCAAACCAATAGATGAAAGTGTTCTTGAAACAACCATTGGCTATGAACATCTGGCGACGGACCTTACGGCTTGGCTGGCCATGAACGAGCCCGACCCCTATGTCAAACAAACCCTGGATCTTGCCCTGTTGGAAGATTTCGATCATCTCTATCGTTATGCCAACTTGCTTGATCTGGATGAGCAAATTCCTGCAGAACAATTGGTGAAAAAATACGTGGACATCATACCGGGACGGCCTACTATTGCCGAACACCGGCATCCCTTCGACTCGGTCCGAAGACCGGTAAATTTTAAAACTGCAGATATTCAAACCATGCTTAATTCTTTGATAATTGTCTCCGGTGAACAGCAGACAATGAATTTTTATATGAACCTTGGCCCCTACTATTACAATGATTTGGGCCGTCAGCTTTATCAAGAAATCGCCATGATCGAAGAGCAACATGTTGCCCACTATGGTTCGCTGCTCGATCCAAATTGTACCTGGTTAGAAAACCTGGTGTTACATGAGTATATGGAATGCTACCTTTACTATTCTTTCTATCAGGATGAGGTGGATCCTAATGTCAAACCCATCTGGGAGATGCACTATGAGCAGGAGGTTACCCACCTGCACAAAGCCGCAGAGCTGCTCGCCAAATACGAAAATAAACAGTGGCAGCAAGTAATACCTGGTGGAAAATTCCCTAAACTGCTACAATTCCAAGATACCCGGGATTATGTGCGTAAGGTCTTGGGAGAGCAGATCCTACTTTCTGCCAACAGGGAAAACTACGTTCCTATTCAGAATTTGCCTGAAGACCATGAATACTTCTTCTACCAAGGAAAAGTGAACCATGATCTTAACACAGTATCCAGCCATGTAGTTATCGAGAGCCATCAAAAACAGTACAACACAGACTACCGCTATGAATCCAACCCCCATCCGGTAGAAGGGCTCAAAAATAGGCTTGTAGATAATACGGAGATTGCCCGAATTCCTGAAATTGAAGCCGTTGTTATGTAGTAGTGAAAGCGCTAAGAAGCCTACCGTCATTGCGGACGTAGGCTTCTTTATTATTTAACAATTAATAATCTAAAAATAAAACATATTGCTAAAAATTCCAAAACCGATCATCTTTATGTTATACTGTTTTCATAGACCGCTGTAAAACGGGGAGGAAAATGAGGAGGAAATACCATGCGTACCTACCAAAACCAAGATCTGGTTGTTTATTGGGAACCAGAGAACTGCATCGGTGCCGGCTACTGCGTTCGCAACCTTCCGTCGGTATTCAGAAAAAATAATCATCCCTGGATTGATATTAACGGCGCTCCGCCGGAAGAAATCATCAAACTAATAGACACTTGTCCTTCAGGGGCTCTGCTTTATTCCCTGCCGGAAGGTTCCAGGGTCGATCCGGATTTGGCCAAAGGGCCCGGCTCCCGTCACTCCCGCAGCGAGGCACCCAGAGCTGAGGTCCGCCTGCTGGCAAACGGTCCGATCCAGATCAAGGGGTCCTGTGAGCTATACGACGAGTCTGGTACGCTGCTCAAAACCGGCGATGCATTATTTTTGTGCCGTTGTGGTAAAACCCAAAAAGCGCCCTTTTGTGATGGGTCCCACCGTTATTGATCTTAACTTTTACTGAAATTGCTTTTGTTTAAAAGCCTACGTCCTTGCAGACGTAGGTTTTTTGTTTTTTAACCTTTAATGACATCCAAGGAAATAGTCTAAAGTCAAAACGAACAATCCAAATAAAATGAAAAAAATCTTTAACATAAATTTAACAATGCCTTAATTAGGGATTAACCGAGCCCGCTTATTATTAAAACAGTAAACAAACACAAGTAAATGATAATGGAGGATGAAAAAATGAAGAAAAATTATAGGACTAGGGCCACATTGGTAGTACTAGCTTTATGTTTAGTAGCAGTTAGCTTTTTGACGGCCTGTGGAAACGCTGCTTCAGACGGGCAAAACGCCGCAGAGGGAACAGGCTTGGAAGGCAAAATCTCCGTAATCGGCTCAACTTCGGTCCAACCTTTAGCCCAGATGCTCGCGGATGAATTTAACATTAAAGAGCCAAAAGTTAGGATTGATATTCAAGGAGTCGGATCGACAGCAGGTATTAAAGCCATTAATGATAGCTCCTGTGATATCGGGATGTCCTCGCGAGAGCTTAAGGAACAGGAAAAAAATAGCAAAGTGCAAGAACATGTAATTGCTTTGGACGGGATTGCGATCATAGTGCACCCTAATAATGATGTTCAAAATCTTAGTGAAGAAGACATATTTAAAATCTTTTCAGGCCAAATAACAAATTGGCAAGAACTTGGCGGCAATGACGGGGAGATAATAGTAGTCAGCCGGGAAGCGGGTTCAGGAACAAGGGGTGCCTTTGAAGAGTTGCTAAATTTACAGAAAAAAGAAGGAGATAAAACCATATCCTTGCTGATCGCTAACGCTTTGATTGCAGAAGGTAACGGCGCTGTGCTTGCTAATGTAGCAGGCAAGGAGAATGCCATAGGCTATATGTCCTTAGGTATGGTGGATCAGACAAAGGTTAAAAAGGTTGCCGTCAATGGCGTAGAAGCCACAGAACAGAATATAAAGGATAAAAAGTATTCTATCGCCAGACCTTTACTAATGCTCACCCAGGCTGAACCGAATCAGGCTACTAAAGCCTATCTAGATTTTATTTTAAGTGCTGAAGGACAAAAAATTGTTGCTGAAGACTATATTCCTGTTAACTGATTTTGTTAACTGGCAAAGGTGATAGAAATGCTAAACAAACATTGCAAGTCTAGAATAAAAAAACTTCGCCTAAACAGATTTTGGGAGTACATAGCCGAGAGGACTCTGCTGCTATGTGCTTCCGCTGCGATTGTTTCCGTATTGATCATTTCAGTCTATATTTTCTACAGCGGGCTCCCTATATTTGGTAAAGCAGGTTTTCGAGAAATAGTATTTGGCACGGAGTGGAAGCCTCTGGAAGGGCAATTCGGCATACTTCCGATGATAATCGCCTCAATAATAACAACTTTGGGGGCAGTGGCGCTGGCAGCCTTTATCGGTTTAATGACGGCAGTTTTTCTGGCGGAAATTGCCCCTGCGGGCTTGGCAAAAATTGTTCGCCCAGCCGTGGAGTTGCTGGCAGGGATCCCTTCGGTGGTCTATGGTTTTTTCAGCTTAATTGTGCTGGTCCCGTTGATCGACAAATATTTAGGCGGAGGTGGGAATAGCCTGCTTGCTGCCGTTATCATTCTTATTATGATGGTGCTTCCTACCATCATAAACATTGCTGAAAGTTCTTTGCGGGCCGTACCTTCCGAGTATAAAGAAGGCTCCCTGGCTCTCGGGGCTTCCCAAATCCAGACAATTTTTAAGGTCCAAATACCGGCCGCTAAATCCGGCATTATAGCCGGGATAGTCTTAGGTATGGGTCGGGCTATTGGTGAGACCATGGCTGTAATCCTGGTAATTGGTAATACTCCGCAAATCCCTACTTCCTTATTGGACAGAGCCCGAACCCTTACCTCCAATATTGCTCTGGAGATGAGTTATGCGGAGGGGCTTCATCAAGAAGCGCTGTTTGCAACAGGCGTGGTTTTGTTTATTTTTATTATGCTGCTAAATATCGCTGTAACATTTTTATTCAGGAAGGCCGGTGAAGGAAGTTGAAAAAATTAAGGACAAAGGATGCCGCTATTACAGTTGTAATCTGGCTGTGCGCCCTTCTTACGGTAAGCGGCTTACTCTGGCTGGTAATTTATATAGTGGCTAACGGCCTAAGTCATATTAATTTGGAGTTTTTGCTATCGGAATACAAAGGTGATAAACACGGAATTTTACCGATGATTTTGTCAACTTGTTATATTGTCCTTTTGTCTTTAGCTATTTCGGCCCCGATTGGCATAGGGGCAGCTATTTACCTGGTGGAGTTTACCAAACCAGGTAGACTATTGCAAATAATCCGTTTTGCCACCGAAACCCTGGCCGGGATTCCGTCAATCATCTATGGCTTATTTGGCTTTATATTTTTTGTTAATGTTCTAAAGTTTAATTTTTCTTTGTTGTCAGGGGCCTTAACCCTAAGCATAATGGTGCTGCCGGTAATAATTAGAACTACGGAAGAAACCCTGAAAGCAGTGCCTCTTTCTTACCGAGAAGGGAGTTTGGCTTTAGGCGCGACAAAAATTCAGACCATATGGAAGATAATTTTACCGAGTGCAATTCCGGGGATTTTGACGGCGGTAATCCTGAGTGTCGGTAGAATCGTCGGGGAAACGGCGGCTGTGTATTTAACCGCAGGTATGGTCACGCGTTTTGCTACAAGTGTTATGGATTCAGGTAGGACCTTAGCCGTGCATCTATATATGCTGGCTAAAGAAGGTTTGTCCTTTGAGCAAGCTTTTGCTACGGCCACAGTCTTGATTGTAACAGTGGCATTAATCAATCTACTAATGACTAAAACGGTCGGCAAAATTAAAAAGACCATGAACAGTCGGTAAGGGGAGGTAACAAAAAAATGGAGAATAAACAGCTTAAAGAGATAAAGATATGCACTAAAGGTTTGAACTTTTTTTATGGTGATAATCAGGCCTTAAAAGGAATAAATATTGAAATTTTGGCTAAAAAAGTTACGGCGTTAATTGGGCCTTCGGGTTGTGGGAAGTCTACATTTTTAAAAACTCTGAACAGAATGAATGACCTGATACCGGAAGCCCGCCTCGAAGGTGAAATTTATCTGGATAATTTAAATCTATATAATGACTATGATATAGTAGAGTTGAGGAAAAAAGTGGGAATGGTATTTCAAAAGCCGAATCCCTTTCCTATGTCCATATACGATAATATTGCCTATGGTCCGAGGATCCATGGTATTAAAAATAAAGCGGTACTGGATCAGATTGTGGAGAGCAGCTTACAAAAAGCAGCCTTGTGGGAAGAAGTCAAAGACAGGCTTAAACAAAATGCACTGGGCTTATCCGGTGGACAGCAGCAAAGGCTTTGTATAGCTAGGGTGTTGGCCGTTGAACCGGAAGTGGTCTTAATGGATGAGCCGACCTCGGCTTTAGATCCTCTGGCTACTTTAAAAATTGAAGATTTGATTCAGGAACTGGCTGATAATTATACAATTGTTATTGTCACTCATAATATGCAGCAGGCCGGACGTATATCAGACTATACCGCCTTTTTCTTGCACGGAGAAATAGTGGAATATGAAACAACATCTAAGATATTCAGCGTTCCAAATGATAAACGAACGGAAGATTATATAACTGGAAGGTTCGGTTAAATATTATTTCGGTTTATTTTGACTTAAAAGAAGGGAGCAATAATGATGAGGTATAATTTTGATAAAGAGCTGGAGTCTTTGCATTTGAATTTGCTTCAAATGGCCGGTCTCGTTGAGGAATCCATTGAAAGTACTATCGAAGCCTTGAAAAAACATGATGTAGAGCTGGCAAAAAAAGTCGCTCAGGGTGATAATATAATCGATAAGTTGGAGAAAAAAATTGAAAAACAGTGCATAGACTTAATTGCTCGCCAGCAACCTTTGGCCAAAGATTTGCGTACTATTAGTTCGGTCTTAAAAATTATTACCGATCTCGAACGAATTGCTGATCAATCAGCTGACATCGCCAGCTATACTATTAAAATGGCCCGGGAAAAATATATCAAGCCTATTAAAGATATTCCGAAGATGGCTGAATGCACCAAAAATATGGTAAATAGGGTTATAGATGCTTATATCAAGCAAGATATCGAGGAGGCCAAGGCAGTAATAGCAAGTGATGATGAGGTTGATGATCTTTTCGCTAAAATCGTCCAGGAGTTGACCGTTATTGTAAAAAACAACCCTCAAACTGTAGAACAGGCAATCAATCTAGTAGTAATTGCCAAATATTTGGAGCGGATGGCGGATCACACCACAAATATCGGGGAATGGATTATCTACAATGTCACCGGCGAACACTATAAGGTATAAGATTCTAGAAGAAAACACGACGATTAATAACTGGGCATGAATGAGCGGATGAACTAAGGGCCGATAGGGACAGAAATGGCAGGTGGGATAGATGGCAAAGAAGATATATGTAATTGAAGATGACAAACATATTCAGGAATTACTTAAATATAACCTTGAGCAAAACGGCTATAAGGTTAGAATCTTTGATTCAGCTGAGGCTTTTTTACAATCTTCCGCTGATGCCCCTGATCTAGTTTTGCTGGACATCATGCTGCCAGGCATGGACGGGCTGGATTTTTGTCGGCTGCTCAAAATAGAACCTGTTTATAAAAAAGTGCCAATCATTATGTTAACAGCTAAAGGTGAGGAGCTCGACAAGGTTTTAGGTTTGGAACTGGGAGCAGATGATTACATAACGAAGCCTTTTGGCATACGGGAACTGCTAGCCAGGGTTAAGGTTGTGCTAAGGAGATACTCCGACCGGGCCGAAAATGAAAGCGAAGTGCTTAAAGCAGGTAAGATTTTGCTGGATTCAAGCCGGCGCGAAGTATATGTTGATGAAAGATTGGTTGAATTGACTTTTAAAGAGTTCGAACTCTTAAAGCTTTTGCTCAGCAATAAGGGAAAAGTGTTATCAAGGGATCAACTTCTGGAGAAAATTTGGGGCTTTGATTATGATGGCGAAACCCGTACAGTCGATGTCCATATCAGATATCTGAGGCAGAAGCTTGAAGATGACGACAATGATCCCATTTATATCGAAACGGTTAGGGGAATTGGGTATCGTTTTAGCGATAAAGAGGATAGGTAATTATGAACAAGAGAATTTTTAAGTATTATTTTCTGTTGATTCTTTTTGTCCTTCTGGTATCTACCCTTTTTTCAACAAAAATTGCCCAAAATTTTTATAAAGAGGAAGTAACGGATAAACTTAGAAGCATTGCCTTTACGCTGGAATACCATCTTCAAGATCTGGAACAAGTTGATTATGACCGATTAGCCAAGGACTATGTTCAAAAATACAGTAAGAATTTTGACCTGACCGGGGACAAACTCAGAATAACCTTCATTGATTTTTCTGGTCAGGTCCTGGGTGATTCCGAAGCACCGTATCAACAGATGGAGAATCATTTAAACCGCGAAGAAATTCAAGAAGCTTTGCAGGGTAGTTTTGGCAGCGATATTCGTTTCAGTAATACTATTAAGTCTGATTTATTGTATGTAGCAGTACCCTATAGCGATGAACAGGTCATAGTTAGGGTAGCCATTCCTTTATTGGAACTAGCTCAAATTAATAACATGGTACAGTTTTATTTCTTGCTGATTTTCTTTGGGGCTTTGCTTATTAGCCTTTTATTTTCTTTAAGAATAAGTTCGGCTATCAGCAGGCCGCTAAAAAATCTGACTTTGGTTTCGCAAGAAATAGCTAAAGGTAATTATAAAAAAAAGATAGAGGTTGATAGCACTGATGAATTGGGCAACTTGGCCGTTGCTTTTAATGAAATGAGTTCCCAATTGGAGACAACTATAACTGACCTAGACAATAAAAATAGGGAAATAGAATCTATAATCAATAGCATGAAAGACGGACTTGTGGCAGTTGATAAGGAATTGAACGTCATCTTGATAAACCCGGCTGCGCTAAAGTACTTCAATATTGCTCAAAATACTGACTGTAAAGGCAAAAAAATGTATCAGTTTATCAGGCAGAGGCGAATCAATTTAGCCCTGCAGGAAACTATAAAAACTAATAAATCTTTGGAATTTGAAGTTAGGTTTGGAAACCGATTGTTTTCGATAGCCACTGTTCCGTTAGGATTCGAAGACAGCGAAGAGTCCGAAAACGGCGCAAAAATTAACAGTGGGTGTTTGGCCTTGATACATAATATAACGGAGTTAAGAAAGCTGGAAAAAATCAGGAGCGATTTTGTATCGAACGTTACCCATGAATTAAAAACTCCAATTACTTCAATCAAAGGTTTTATTGAAACCTTAAAAGCCGGGGCAATTACCGACGATAAAGTAGCCTATAGGTTTTTGGATATTATAGATATTGAAGCCGAAAGACTTTACAATTTAATCGAGGACATTTTGAGGCTGTCGGAAATTGAAAGTTTACCAAGAGAAACGGATTTGGAGAACCTTCAACTAAAAGAGATAGTCGATGAAGTTCTGGAAATATTACAGCCTTTGGCAGCCGAAAAAGAAGTGAGTTTAACTTATAGTGAAACTGAGGAAATAAGCTTAGAGGCTAATCGTAACAGAATTAAACAATTGCTATTAAACCTTGTGGACAATGCCATAAAATATAATGTCCCTCAGGGAGCGGTAACCATATCTGCTTTTAAAAAGAATGGAAAAAAAGTTATATCGGTAAAGGATACAGGAATCGGTATTCCTTTGGAACATAAGACCAGAATATTTGAACGTTTTTATCGGGTGGACAAAGGTAGAAGCCGGGAAATAGGCGGAACCGGACTGGGCCTTTCCATTGTTAAACATATTGTTAAACTTTATGACGGGGATATCGAAGTAAACAGCGAGCTCGGTCAAGGCACGGAATTTATTATTCGACTAGCTGATTAAAGGGGTCAAGATAGCGGAATTGAAGCAGAAAAAACCAAGTCATCTCGAAAGAGGTGGCTTTTTTTTATTCAGATACTTCTGAAACAAATGAACCCAGATTTGAACCAACAGAAGCAAAACTGAAAAATCAAAAAATTATTTACAAATCTTGTTAAAGCTTAATTTGTGCTTATTTTCGCTATAAAACCGCTCTTTAAGCTTTTTAAGTGTCTGGCATGGAATATGCAATCTGTTCTATTTAGAAAAGTTCTTTTGCTCTTTTTGCGTGTTGGGTTTTAGCCTAATACGCGTAAGGGGGGATGTTTGTCAAGTAGGGGTTTTGCAAGGCACTGCCCAGCAGGCAGAGCAGAAAAAAGCTGAATAAAATACAAGAAATGAAAGGAGATACTATGGAATTTAAAAATGATTTAGGTAAACCGTGGAAATATGAAGAAGACGGCTATACTGTTATCCGGACTTCTGTCTGGTCACCTCCGGGTTGCCATCCGGTTGGTTGTGGTTTGAAACTTTATGTAAACAAAGATGGAATCCTCGAAAAAGTTGAGGGCGATGAAAACGACCCAATTACTAAAGGACGGCTTTGTGTTAGATGTTTGGACCTAAAAGAAGTAATTTATAATCCTACCCGTGTCCTTTATCCAATGAAACGCGATCCTAAATATCGCGGACAGGCTGATAAATGGGAACGCACCACCTGGGAAGAAGCCTATGAAATGATCAAACAAAAACGGGAATATGTGATTGAAAATTACGGCGTGGAGGCCATTGCTGCTTTTAGCGGAACCGGTCGTAATGGGGGTATCATGGTTCAAGAATTTGCCCATGAGGTTCTGGGAACTCCTAATGCCTGCTATACTCAGTCCGGTTATGCTTGCTATACACCGCGTGCAGCAGCTACGGCGGCCATCACAGGTTGTTATTATCCAGAGATTGACTATGCCGGTGGGGTAGAGGGTACTTACGATAACCCCGATTACAAAATTCCTGAAGTTGTAGTGCTCTGGGGGAAAGAACCACTGCCATCGAACGGTGACGGTCTTTTCGGCCATGCTTTAATTGACTTAATGAAGCGCGGGACCAAGCTTATTTCGGTAGATCCCCGCGTCAACTGGTTGGCTACAAGATCGGCCATACATCTGCGTTTGCGTCCGGGTACAGATACAGCAATGGGCATGGCTTGGCTCAATGTGATTATCAATGAAGACCTGTATGACCACGAATTTGTGGAAAATTGGTGCTATGGTTTTGATGAACTGAAAGAACGCGTTGCTGACATGACTCCGGAAAAGGCCGCAGAAATCTGTGAAGTAGATGCGGAAACAATTAGAAAAGCAGCCCGTATGTATGCCAATGCTGCTCAGGCGGGCATTGCTTGGGGTCTGGCTATTGACCAAAACCAAAATGGTACTCAGGCTGCTCAATGTATTTTAAGCCTTATTGCTATAACCGGTAACTTAGATAAACCGGGTGGCCAGCTGGTTGGGGAAGCTAAAGCAGCAGAACCTGCCGTAGACGATGATATGACCTCTACCTATGCAGCTACTGGACACCAGTTGGATGGTTGGGCTGCCTTAGGTGAAGAACTTAGAAATAAGACAATCGGAATGAAAGAGTATCCATTGTATGTTAACTCTATCCGCAATGCTCACGCCGATTTGATGTTGGACTGCTTGCTCACCGATAAACCTTATAGAATAGTAATGGGCATGATCCAATCCACTAATATTTTTGCTCCTACCAACTCGGCTGAAAGTAAAAAATGGCATCAAGCACTAAAAAGACTAGAATTTGTCTTTGCCACCGACGTATTTATGACTCCGACAATTCAAGCTTGTGCCGATTTATTCCTCCCGCTAAAATGTGCTCCTGAGCACAATAGTATTAACTATACACACTATTCGGGTTCGCAGATTCATTTCGGTATTACGAACAAAGCCATTGAAGTCGGCGAATGTAAGAGTGACGTCGAAATTGCCGTTGAACTCGGTAAATACCTTGGCAGAGAACAATATATTAAGAGACATACGGATGAAATAGCTTGGCTTAACAACAGACGGGCTCAGCGTAATTTGATTGGTGGAGGCAAGGAAGACTTTTACACTATCCGGGAAAAAGTTCACATCCAACAAGGACGTAAATATTATAAATATAAAACAGGCCATCTGCGTCCCGACCGTCAGCCTGGCTTCCTCACCAGTACCGGTCGTGTCGAGTTGTATGCCTATATGTTTGAAGGTGTCGGCGCTGATCCGCTACCCTACTATCAAGAACCGCCGTTTAGTCCACACTCCACACCCGAGTTGGCTAAAGAGTACCCGTTCATCCTTACCACAGGTGCCCGTACCTATGCGTACTTCCACAGTGAACATCGGCAAGTGCCACTGTTACGTGAACTGAACCCCAATCCTTTGATAGAAATTAATCCTGAAGACGCTAAAGAACTGGGTATAGTTGACGGGCAATGGGTTGAAATCTCCAACCAGTTCGGTTCGGCGAAGTTAAAAGCTAAAGTTATGCCAACTGTGCGCAAAGGTACAGTCATGGCTCAACATGGCTGGTGGTTCCCTGAGCAGGACGGCAATGAGCCTAATCTTTACGGCGTCTGGCAGTCCAATATCAATACTTTGATTCCGAACCACTACAATGGCTCCCTTGGTTTTGGAGCACCCTATAAATGCATGATTTGTAAGGTGACACCGCTCAAAGAAAACTATGACGTAGACATGAACGAAATTCAAGAGAAATTTAAAAAGGTGGTGGACTAAATGGCTCAATACGGACTCTTGATTGATTACGAACTTTGTACAGGTTGTCAATCCTGTGAGGTTGCCTGTAAAGTAGAACACGACTTTCCGGTAGGTAAATGGGGAATCCGTGTATTTGACGACGGTCCTTGGCAAAAAGACGATAGCAACGACGAAGGAAGCTCATTTAACTGGAACAAAATTCCTGTCCCGACCGACTTGTGTGACGGTTGCGAAGATAGGGTCAATGCAGGCAAGAAACCCACTTGTGTCCACCACTGCCTGGCCGATGTGATGACCTTCGGCACTCTGGAAGAGCTAAGTAAAGAGTTAGCTAAAAAGCCGAAGCAAGTGCTTTGGGTTATAAAATAATTTACTCGTGAAGATCTCTGGAGGATAAAATGTCTTGCGGATACGGAAGTATATGTGTTGGATGTAATAAGTGTAATAAAAGTAAAGTAGTAACAATAAAAAAACGGATTTGTTTTAAATGCGGTCATGAGCCCCCTGCTGATGCCAGATTTTGTCCGTTGTGTAATCACAAACTCCCTCCTCCGTTTCCGCCACCCCCAGGGAAACCACAGCAGAGTTCCTAGTTTTGGGTATCCTTTCCATAAATAAT
>JAAYSI010000233.1 GCA_012524045.1 Peptococcaceae bacterium
CTTCTGGTTTCTACCGACCGCGTACCTGAAGTGACTTCAGAAGCTTTACTGGACTTCAGCCCGGAATATATTTATCTGGCCGGTGGCGAAAAAGCCATTAGCGTCCAGGTTGCTTCCGAGCTAGCTGAGCTCACCGGGGTGGCTAAGGATAGGCTAATTAGATTCGACGGCGCTGACCGCTATGAAACTTCAGCCCTGATTGCGGAATTGTTTTACCCTCGCAGTGAGCGAATCTATCTGGCTACCGGGACAGATTTTGCCGATCCGCTAGCTACCGGAGCTTTGGCCGCAGTTCATCATTCCGGTTTACTATTGATTTCCCCGCGGGGCTTGGAACCGGATTGCCGAACGGAAAACTACCTGCGTTCGTCCTGCAAAGCTGCCGATGTGATAATTAGCGGCTCGGAAGAGCTTATTTCCGAAGAAACAGTTGACAGGATTAAAACCCTAATTAAGTAGAGATAATTAAAAGCTATAGATACAGAAGTAGCAGTAAAAATCAAAAAAAAGAAAGTGTCCGGCTTACTAAACAAAGCCGGACTTAATGTTTTGCGTATTTTACAACAGTTGGAGGAAAATATAGGAGATCTAAAGAGTTTAGAGGAGAACTAAAAGAGGTGGAGTAATGGAGTGTTAAAGGAGATTATAAGAAAATATTAAAAGGAGGAGCTTAAAGGAAGTTTAGAAAAATCTATCATTATATCTGTTTGTGTCTTTTTTAATATTGAGTTACGGAAGTAGTTTTATGAGTTTTATTGAAGAGTTCTTCATCGACAAAGTACTTAGTGGAAACAGAAGCTACAAACTTCTTATTGCTTATATAGCCTGCATCCCAAGTAGTGTCGATTTTAACCCATTTTCCATTGACAAAGGATTCATTCCAAGCATGTTTTTCATAAGTTCCGGTAGCAGTATTCAAGGCATCGCCGTAAATAACCCTGGTCGGGATACCGGCTGCTCTGGCTAACGAAGCAAAGACGAAAGAATAATCGCGGCAAGTTCCTTTTTTGCTTTTGAGGACATCGAGTGCAGTATTCATGGCGACATCCCCACTGTAATAGGCATCTACATCATATGTAATATTGCCTGCTACCCAATCATGGATAACTTTCAGCTTAGTTAAATCGTCCATATCTTCTTTAATAAGGGTATCTTTGATTCCTAGGATAACTGGATCATCACTGTTTACATAACCTGAAGGTGTTAAGTCGAAATAGTTTTCAGTCGAGCTATTCCGGACCAGGAAACGGATTTTACCGTCAAATTTTCTGTCGTTATCACCGGCCCAGACCGTATATTCACCGGCACCGAAGCGGAGCCAGATATCTTTCTTAAAGCTACCGTTATGTACCGGAACCGGGTAAACTGAGAGTTCGCCGCCGGGTCCGCGGAGCAACAGATAAACAGTATCTAAAGAGCTTTTACCGGAGATTGTTAACTTTTTAGCAAACTCCGCCTTATTTACCGTTGGGGAAGTGATTTCAATATTCGAGCTTTTGAAGCCTACGCTATAGTTAGCAGCTTCAGCACTTGGGTTCAGTACTGCCAAAAGGAAGAGTGCTGTGAAAACAATCGTTATTATTCTAACCCCAAGATTTTTAGTAAGATTCCGCATTAAGATTCCACTCCTTATTTTTCCGGAAAGGCAGCTGCTCTTAACTTGAGGGCTAAGTAAAAAGCCCTTTGCAGGGGTTACCTGAAAAGGGCATGTCTCCAGAAAAATACGGACGGTTCTTGCAAGCGGCTTAAGTATTAAAATTTCAGTAATATGCTCTGCACTTTCGGTAACCCGGCTGCCATA
>JAAYSI010000234.1 GCA_012524045.1 Peptococcaceae bacterium
AGATTGTGGAACCTGTGGCTGTGGATGTAATAAAAAATTCCAAAGCAATCGAAGAGCTAAAAGTGGAACTGCTTAAAGCCCAATGGCAAGTTCAGCATGGAACTCTTAATGCCTCGGAAAGAGAAATCTTAGAAAGTATGGCTAAGTTAGTTGGCTTAAGTTATTTACTGACCCGCAGATTAGGATTTGATTTTTCCCGGCTTGACAGGGTATTATATAAACAAATGGCCAAATGGCAGCAAGAGGATTTCTTTAATTTAGAATCTGAGTGGGGAGACTTAAGTTTATTGCTTAGTTATTTGGTGCCCGAGGAAGATTGATAGGAGAAACGATTGCATGTATATTAGCGATAAAGATGCTCTTAAGTACGGCTCAGGCTTACTACTGATCCTATTACCGTTCTTGGCTTCGGTGCTCAACTATTGGAGTTGGATTGTGGAGATCCTGCTTTTGCTTGCTGTGTTTTATTACAGTAGAATGAGCAGTCTGCGTTTAACGATATCCTTTTTGGCTATTGGTTACCTTGTTTCTTTCCTAATACTAAGGACTGACGGTTTTTGGCAGATAGGCTATACTCCATGGGCGGGTATACTGCTTGTTGCTTTAAAAGACAGGGGCCTGGACACGGCAGCCAGCGTTTTTTGGAGTTTAATGCTAGCTGCTGCTTTAAATGCTTTGCCTCTACTTCCTAATTTGGGGCAGGCTCTCACTCCTGAAAATTTAAACGAAACTGTTAATTCGGCGCTAGAATTTTATAGACAGCAAGGATCTTTAAGCGTGCTTGAAGAGCAGGGTATTTCAAGTCAGGAAATAGAAAGATATTTCCGGTTGGCTCTGCCGGTCTATTTTAAACTTCTCCCGGGAGCGTCAGGAGTAATGGCTATGCTCAGCTTAGGCCTTTCTTATTTAATATTTAGATTGTCTTTAAGAAAGGTCTATGGCTTGAAAGCTTTTTCCCATTGGCGCTTCCCCTGGTATACCATCTGGGTAGCTATAGCCGGTATTGGAGCTTATTTGGGCGGGGATTATTTAAAAAATGAAATGCTAACTATTTTCGGAATGAATCTAATGCTGGTAATAGCTGTAGTTTGTCTATTAATAGGCATTTCCTGTCTGGTTTATTGGGTAAAACATCCTAAGACTCCTCGTTTTTTAGTAGTGGCTTTAGTTATAGCTGCTTTACTTTTTTCCCACTTTCTGTTAGCTAGCTTAATTTTTGTTGGCTTATTTGATTTAGTTTTGAATTTTAGGCATATACCTGAAAAAATTGAGGAGGGACAATCATGAAAGTTATTTTAAGAGAAGATGTAAAAGGCCTTGGTCAAAAAGGAAAAATATGTACGGTTTCGGATGGTTATGCTCGTAATTACCTGATACCCAGAGGGCTTGCAGTAGAAGCCACTGAAGGCAATGTTCAGGATTTAGCTCATAAACGCAAACAAGAAGAACTTCGTAGACAGCAAGAAAAACAGGATGCCAAGGATTTGGCGGCTAAGCTGGAGACTCTGCAGCTTGTGCTCAAGGTTAAAGTCGGTGATAAAGGGAGACTGTTCGGCTCTGTTACGAATAAAGAAATAGCAGAAGTCCTAGAAAAAGATCATAAAATCAAGCTCGATAGGAGAAAAATAGAGATGAAAGAAGCTATTAAGGCTATAGGTGATCACCAGGTCACAATCAAATTACATCCTGAGGTTAGTGCTAATCTAAAAGTAAAAGTCGAATCAGCCTAAATGTAGACCAACAGGGGAAGTGGCTTATTATAATGAAAGATGCAATTGAACAACTAAAATTGGAAGTCGACGCTTTGTATGGGGTGCTAGCAGATTTATACGGTCCAGACAAGCTGATTTTAAAAGCCAGCAAGTTGGAGGCTTTGGGCTTGATGCGCTCCGAAGATCTGGGCCAACGGGTTCAGGCTCTTGTTAAGCTTGTTAATGACGATCCCACTGAAAAAGCTGCGCTTACTGTGGAAGAAATCCCGGATGTCCTGGAAGAAATACACGAACAAATTGCCGAAATTGTAGCAAAAAGGTCTGTTGAGGACAAACTTAATCAGGTTGTTGCCGAAAAAATGCAAGAACGTCACGAGGAGTATATTAAAGAGATAAAAACTCAGGTTTTAAAGGAAACAGCCGGTCCGGAAAATGCCCAAACCTTAAAAAAGCTGGCACGACTTGAAAAGATGAATGCTGCAAAACCGTTGTCTTCGGCAGTAGAAATTTTACGTCCACAGGCACCGGAAGAAATAATCGGCCAGGAAAGTGCGATGCAAGCTCTGCTGGCAAAATTGGCTACTCCCTATCCTCAACATATACTGATTTACGGGCCGCCAGGGGTTGGCAAAACATCTGCTGCCCGGGTTGCTTTAGAAACGGTTAAAAAATTCCAGGATTCACCTTTTGGACTGGATGCCCCTATTATTGAAGTGGACGGAACTACCTTACGTTGGGATCCGAGGGACGTCACCAATCCGCTACTTGGCTCAGTTCATGATCCTATTTACCAAGGGGCTCGAAGAGATATGGCGGATGCCGGTGTGCCTGAGCCAAAGTTAGGGCTGGTTAATGATGCTCATACCGGAGTTCTGTTTATTGATGAGATCGGAGAGATGGATCCATCACTTTTAAATAAGCTTTTGAAAGTATTAGAAGACA
>JAAYSI010000235.1 GCA_012524045.1 Peptococcaceae bacterium
CCTCAAACAGACCGAGAGTATTTGGATTGGTTAACATCAGCCCGGCAATTTCGTCATTCATTAGTTCTTGTAAGGCTGATATGTCCACTCCACCACGGGAATTGCTTTTCACTTCGACTACATCAAAGCCGGCCATTGCTGCTGAAGCAGGGTTAGTACCGTGCGCAGAGTCCGGAATAACTATTTTGGTTCTTTTGGTATCCCCATTATGGGCGTGATAGGCTTTAATTATTAAAAGGCCTGCAAGCTCACCATGGGAACCGGCGGCAGGCTGGAGAGAAAAACGGTCCATTCCGGTGATCTCGCCTAAAGCTTGCTCTAAATTATACATTAGTTCTAAGCAACCCTGGACGGTGTCCTCAGCTTGATAAGGATGGATATTGGTAAAACCGTCTAAACGGGAAGCCGCTTCGTTAACCTTCGGGTTATACTTCATAGTACAGCTTCCGAGCGGATAGAAGCCCGAATCTAAGCCATAATTAAGTAAAGACAGCCGGGTAAAATGACGGACTGCGTCTACTTCGTTCACTTCAGGCAGTTCAGCTGGTGTAGTTCTAAGGTAGGAGGCTGGAATTAGGTTTTCCAGATCTATTTCCGGTACATCACAAGCTGGGAGTGAATAGCCTTTACGGCCAGGTTGGCTTATTTCAAATATTAAATCCTTTTGCTGCTTCATTTATATCCCTCCCACTATCTCTACAAGTCGATCTATTTCTTCTTTGGTCCTTTTTTCTGTGACAGCAATCATCCAGGCATCTTTGATTTCCGGATAATCCTTGCCCAGATCATAGCCGCCGATAATATTATGTTCAAGTAATTTTTTGTTAAGCTCTGTTGGGGAAACGGGACAGTTTAGCGCAAACTCCTTAAAGAAGGGGGCAGTAAAAAGCGGTTTAAAGCCGGCCCGTTTTTGGAGTTGTTCGTAGGCATAGTGGGCCTTTTGGGTGCAAAGATAAGCGACTTCAGCTAGGCCTTGTTTGCCAAGCAATGTTAGATAGATAGTTGCGATTAGAGCATTTAGGGCGTGGTTAGAGCAAATATTGGATGTAGCTTTTTCCCTTCTGATATGTTGTTCCCTGGCTTGGATCGTCAGAGTAAAAGCACGTTTCCCGTTTTTATCTTTGGTCTGGCCGACAATTCTACCGGGCATTTTACGGAGAAGTTTGTTGGTTGTACAGAAGAAGCCAAGATGGGGACCGCCAAAGCTCAAAGAATTACCTAAAGCCTGGCCTTCACCTACTACAATATCCGCGCCCAATTTTCCCGGAGGTTGCAAAATGCCCAGTGCTATTGGATCTGCGCTGACAACAAACAGGCCTTTATGGGCATGAACCAGGTCTGCAATCTGCTGCAAGGATTCCAAGGCTCCGAAAAAGTTCGGGTTTTGTACTAAGACTGCAGCCGTTTGGGAGCTGATAGTCTCTTCAAGTTCTTTAAGGTTTAGGACGCCATCGTTGTAGCCTATTTCCCTGATGGTAATACCCCTGGCAGCGGCATAAGTATGGACCACTTCACGGCTTTCCGGATGAACGCTGCGAGCAATTAAAACTTCTTGGCGCCTGGTGGTTTGACAAGCCATCAGCATCGCTTCAGCCAGCGCACTGGCTCCGTCATACATTGAGGCGTTTGCCACATCCAGTCCGGTCAGTTCGCACATCATGGTTTGAAATTCAAAAATGGCTTGGAGAGTGCCTTGGCTAATTTCAGGCTGATAGGGGGTATAAACAGTGTAGAATTCCTGCCTGGAAACCAGACTGTCTATGACAGTAGGGATGTAATGGTCGTAAACGCCTGCGCCTAAGAAACAAGGGTTTTCTTCTAGACTCTTGTTTCTTTTAGCTAGTTCTTTTAAATGGCTTAACAACTCCATTTCACTAAGTGGAGCCGGGAGTTTATAATTCCTTTTTAAACGGACTTGGTCAGGAATATCTTGAAACAGGTCTTCCAACTTGGAAAAACCTATTTCTTGAAGCATTTCCCTTTGCTGTCCCTCTGTATTCGAGATATATCTGGCCAAATCTATTCCTCCTGTTGGCAAAATGCTTCATAAGCATCGGCGTCCATTAATTCGTCGATTTCTTCGGAGTCGCTTATTTCGATAACTGCAAACCAGCTTTGATAGGGATCTTCGTTTACAGCGCCTGGGTTATCTTCAAGCTCTTCGTTAATTTCGATTATCGTTCCGGTCAAAGGTGCGTAAACGTCCGAAGCCGCTTTGACTGATTCGACAACAGCCAGCGGATCGCCTTTGCCTATTTCGTCGTCGACTACCGGCAGTTCAATAAAAACCAATTCACCCATTTGACTTTGGGCGTGGTCCGTAATTCCGACATAAGCGCGATTGCCTTCAAGCCGAACCCACTCATGGGTTTCGGTGTATTTTAGATCCTTCATTATATTCATCTTTAAAACCTCCATCGTTTTATAATTTCTAGAGTTAGGCAATTGAAGATTTCTTACATATTATTTCTAGTTGCCCCTAGGCTTTCTTGTACTTTTTGCTGTAGAATGGCTTAGGTATAATTAGTGCTCGCATACTGCGCTTGCGGATTGCTACTTCTATCGTTTGCCCTTCCTGGGCGTAGTCTGAAGCAATTAGAGCCAGACCAATGTTTTTGTTCAAGCTTGGAGCAATGCCGCCGGTAGTAACATAACCGATGGTTTTTCCGTCGGCCTGTACTTCATAGCCGGCTCTCGGGATTCCCCGTTCGAGCATTTCAAAGGCAATCAACTTACGTTTCACTCCGCCTTCCTTTTGTCGGAGCAGGGCCTCTTTGCCTATGAAGTCCGATTTGGAGAATTTGACAAAATGGCCAAGGCCGGCTTCAAGCGGAGAGATGTCAGCGCTAAGTTCGTGGCCGTATAACGGAAGTGCTGCCTCAAAACGCAAGGTGTCTCTGGCGCCTAAACCGACAGGACGCAAGCCGTGCTTTTGACCCTGTTCCAATATTTTTTGCCAGAGAGACGGAGCTTGGTCGGGGCTAAGGTAGAGCTCAAAGCCATCCTCTCCGGTGTAACCGGTTCGGGAAATCATTACCGGTGTATCGCCGATTATGACCTCCGAGGAAAAACGGAAGAATTTAATCTGATTCAAATCAGTAGAAGTCATATCTTGCAAAATGCGCTGAGCATTGGGACCTTGAACAGCAAACAGGGCATAATTGTCCGAAACATCGGTGATAGTTACTTGGCCGGCGCGATGTTGGAGCAACCATTCATAGTCTTTATCTTTATTAGAAGCGTTGACCACTAATAAATAAAGATTAGCGTTATATTTGTAAACTATTAAGTCATCGACAACCCCGCCGTCCGGGTAACACATAAAAGTATAATATACTTGGTAATCCTGCATTGGAGCCAGATCATTTGTCAACATTTTTTGCAGATATTTTTCGGCGTCAGGACCTTCGACTAATATTTCGCCCATATGCGAAACATCAAATAGGCCGGCAGCAGTGCGGACAGTTTCATGCTCCCTAATAATTCCTTCGTATTCTACCGGCAGAGCCCAGCCGCCAAAATCAATAATTTTGCCCCCGGCTTGGACATGAAGTTCATAAAGCGGTGTCTTCTTCAAAGATGTTCACCTCCATTTATAGTATTTGCTATTTTAGTAATAATAAGCTTAAAAATCTATTAGACTCTTTTATTTAGGATGATAACTCATTAAAGAACAGAGGAAAGACTCTTGCGTCGTTCCTCTGTTCTATAACTCGAGAGATTTCGCTTAAAACGGTCATTAACTTTACAAAGATCTGTTTAATTGGTTATTTCTTTTGTTATTTTACGGTAATTATATTAGTTATGACAAAGATTGTAAATAGTTTTTAAAAATGCATTTAGTTTTCAGTTGCTTGTTCGCTGGAAAGTAGGCGTTCAATGTCCTCAGCTTTTGGAGTTATTATTAATGACCAGTTTTGATGGTAAATTACCATACCCGGTCTGGCTCCCTTTGGTTTCTTAATATGTTTAACATGCGTATAGTCCACCGGCACCTGGGAGGATCCTCTGGCCTGGCTGTAATAAACAGCGAGAGTTGCTGCATCTTCTAGGGTAGCGTCATCCGGGAATTCCTCATTATCGTTGAGCGGAACAATTACATGGGAACCGGGGATGTTTTTGACATGAAGCCATAAATCTGTCGGTTTGGCTTCCCGCCAGGTCATTCGGTCATTTTGCCGGTTATTACGCCCGACTATAATTAGTCGGCCGGTTTCGGAGTAATATCTATGAGGTACTGACTGTTTTTCCTGCTCCTTCTTCTTAGCCTTGGCAGCAGCCTTTAGACTTGTTGCAGTTTTGGCCGAGTGCTTGGCGGAAATATAACCTTGTTCACTTAGTTCTTGGTGAATTTCGTTTAATTCTTCATAAGTTGCAGCTTGCTCTATATTTAAGAGTAAACCTTGGAGATAAGCCATTTCTTCCTTAGTAGTCTCTAATAACGGGACAGTTTTATTTATGGCAGATTTAGCCTTATTGTAAAGTTTAAAATAACGCTGGGCGTTTTGTATGCCGTCTAGGGCAGGATCTAAGGTTATGGTTATGGGTTTGTATTCGGGGTCGGTGTAGTCTTCCAAAGTAACTTCCCGTTGATGGGCGGGCAGGCGGTAGAGATTTGCTGTTAAGAGCTCGCCTAATTTTTGGTACTCCAAGCCTTTTTCGGCTTTAGCGATTGTCGAGATAAATACTTCGTGCTTTTTACTCAAACGGTTATAGTGATCGTTTACCAGTTTGCGCAATGAACCTCTCTTGGCCTCGGTGGTATTGTGCCGTGTTTTTTTGTGATAATAAAGGCTTATAGCCTCATTTAGGCTTGCGGTTTTTTCCAAAGGAAGTCCGGCGTACTGCTCATAGGGAATAAAGGTAAAGGTGGCCGGTACAGTGGTATTCTTTTTTGATTGGTAGTAAATACAGGGTTCAAGCACAGTTTGGTCCATATTTAAGAAAAAGAAGCAGTAAGCTTGGTACAATCTGCTTAAGTCTATCTCTCCGCAATTATCCAGGATAGTATTCTCCTCCAGTCCGGCTCTGGCAACTATTTCTCGGGCCAGTTCCGGACTCATGCCGCTAAATGTGTCCAAAAGTATGGAAACTATTTTTTTATTTAAATCCTGTTGGAAAACATGCTGTACCCAGATTTCTTCTTGGAAAACCGGATCAAGCTTTTCTTGAGGCGGTGGCGGTAGATAGGTTTTGCCGGGGAGTACCTCCCGGTGCCTGCTTACTATATGGGAATAACGTTTAATTCCGTCCAAAATTGTATTAGTCTCAGGGTTAACCAGAATCAAGTTACTATGTTTACCCATAATCTCCAGATGAAGGTGGTAATTTTGTAAATCACCCCGTTCATTATAGTTTTGGATGACTAAAGTAATTATTCGCTCCAAGTTGTTTTGCCTAAGGTCAATAAGCTTGCCACTTTCCAAATGTTTACGTAAGATCATGCAGAACATTGGGGCAGTAGCAGGATTTCTTTTGCTATGTTCGGTCAAATGCAGTCTAGCTTGGGTACTGCTGGCATTGAGCAATAAACGCATATTACGCCCCGGACTTCTTAAATGCAGGTGAATTTCTTCTTTTTCAGGCTGGGCGATTCTATCCAGACGCGTACCTATTAATTGGGGTCGCAGTTCCCTAAGTAGATGATAGAGAGTTATGCTGTCAAGAGCCATATGTATTCTCCTTTGGTTTCTGCAGGCTCCATGATATACAGGAGTCCAAATATTTCGTTCTTAGTATAACATATTTTAGGTAATTTTTTCGGGACAGGCTGAATAGCATGTACTGATAACTCGAATTCCATGAAACATATCATTATTGCTAAGAGCAGGAAGAAGGAGGTACAGCTATGCAGCGGCCAATATGGCATATTATGACCG
>JAAYSI010000236.1 GCA_012524045.1 Peptococcaceae bacterium
GCAGAGCTAAAAGAGGATATTAAACAAAGAATGCTTGAAGCCGAAGAGATTAGGCTAGCTAATGAATTAAAAAATGAGGTCCTGAAAAAAGTTGTTGATAATGCCAGCGTGGAATTGCCTGAAGGAATGGTCGAGGAACGTATCGAATATATGATACAAGACCTGCAAAGAAATTTTGCTTACCAGGGAATACCTCGGGAAGAGTTCCAAAAATATGTAGATACTCATAAGCTAGAATTACACGAAAATTACAGAGTACAAGCAACTGAGGCTATTAAAACCGAACTGGTGCTGGAGCAAATCGCTAAACAAGAAAACATCACTATAACCGACGAAGACGTCGAACAGGAAATGGAAAAACTGGCTAACCAGTACGGCCGGGATGTAGCTGATTTAAAAGCAGCTTTGGCCGCCAGTGGCGAGCTGGAATTATTTAAAGCAGGTTTAATAAATGACCGCACAGTTGACTTTTTGGTAGAAAAAAACACTTCTGAAAAGCAGGAGACAGAAACTGCGTCAGAGAATACCGTTACGGAGGAATAAAAATAGTATATGTTTGTAGTTTTTTATCCAAATGCATATCGTAGTAAAGGGGTGAGCAAATGGCCAAATATACCGATGATAAGAATCAGCTAAAGTGTTCATTCTGCGGTAAGACCCAAGAACAGGTTAAGAAGCTTGTAGCAGGTCCTGGAGTTTATATTTGCGATGAATGTATTGAGCTGTGCAATGAAATAATTGAAGAAGAACTTCAAGAGGATATAGGTACTGACCTGGATGAAATTCCGAAGCCTAAAGAAATCAAAGAAATTCTGGATCAGTATGTGGTAGGACAGGAAGATGCTAAAAAGGCTTTGGCTGTAGCTGTCTACAACCATTACAAACGTATTGGGATTGGCATGAAGATTGATGATGTTGAACTGCAAAAATCCAACATTGTCATGCTGGGACCAACGGGTTCAGGTAAAACCCTTTTGGCTGCCACCCTGGCAAAGGTTTTAAATGTTCCGTTTGCCATAGCGGATGCAACTTCACTAACTGAGGCCGGATATGTAGGAGAAGATGTTGAAAATATTTTACTCAAACTCATCCAAGCAGCAGATTATGATATCGATAAGGCGGAAAGAGGTATTATCTACATTGACGAAATAGATAAAATTGCCCGGAAGTCTGAGAATCCGTCAATTACCAGAGATGTATCCGGTGAAGGCGTTCAACAGGCCTTGTTAAAGATTTTGGAAGGTACTGTAGCGAGTGTACCGCCCCAAGGTGGACGTAAACACCCGCATCAAGAGTTTATTCAGTTGGATACCACCAACATCTTGTTTATTGTCGGAGGGGCTTTTGACGGGATTGATAAAATAATTCAAAACCGCATCGGCAAAAAGGTGATGGGTTTCGGAGCAGAAATTCAAAAGAAAAGCGATAAGAAAATCGGGGAGATTCTCAAACAGATCTTGCCGACCGATTTGTTGAAATACGGTTTGATACCTGAATTTGTAGGAAGATTACCCATTATAGTCACTTTGGACGAATTGGACCAGGATGCTCTGGTTAGTATCTTAACTCAGCCGAAGAATGCCTTAGTCAAACAGTATGAAAAATTGCTTGAGCTGGATGGGGTAACCCTGGAATTTAAAGAGGATGCCCTTAAAGCCATTGCCGAAGAGGCTATCCGGCGGAATACCGGAGCACGCGGCCTAAGAGCAATTATGGAAGAAATCATGCTGAATGTAATGTATGATATTCCGACTAGGCCGGATGTCACTAAGTGCATAGTTACTAAGGATACAATTTTAAAACGCATTGAGCCTGAACTGGTAACTAACGGCAAAAAAGTTAAAAAAGAAGCCTCGGCCTAATGGCTTAGACCGAAGCTATTCACTTGCTGACGAAGCTAATGCAGCTAAACTCTGCAAAAATAAAAAATCTGACTTGCTAATTAAAAGAGCAGGTCAGATTTTTTTTAGGCTCTATAATAAATATTGGGGTAAGCAGCAGGAAAAAAATAGAGCATAAGCGAAAACCTACCGAGTAAATAAACCCACAATCATTTACAGGAGGTTTTGCTTATGCTTAATTCTAATTATA
>JAAYSI010000237.1 GCA_012524045.1 Peptococcaceae bacterium
GGTGTTTTCTGCCAGCCACTCCCGTAAGGCCTCCGCGAGTTGAACATTGCTTAAGTGCCCTACATCACTTGCTATTCTCTTTTTTAAATACCAAGGATACCTCCCTTGCCAAAGTCTCTGGAGGTCGTGATTGGCCTCCAATATGTAGGCGTCACATCCCTGAAGATTCTTATGCATTTCCTCAGTAATTATTCCGCTATCCGTAGCTATACCAAGGGTATGCTTCTTACTGGAAACCTTTATTCCATAACTTGCTTTGCAGTCGTGCGAAGTCGGAAACAGTCTAATATCCAGGCCGGCGAGGGTAGTTAAATCATCAATAACTACCTTTTGACTTTCGTCAAGTTTGCCAAGCCTATCCTGAATAACTTGCCAAAGCGGTGCTGTAGCGCAAATCGGTATTTTAAGTTTGCGCGCTAAAACCCCTACACCGCTTAGATGATCGGAATGCTCATGAGTTACTATGATTCCCTCAATTTTAGTAGAACATATATTAAGCATCTGTAAGTTTGTCAGTAATCTTTTAGCTGTTATCCCACAATCGACCAGAAAATTGCGTTCCCCATCTCCTACTAATAGCGCATTGCCCGAACTACCACTAGCCAATGTTGCAAAATGCATCCGCTCACCTTCTTAGTATTTTGCTTAAAATATCTGGGTCAGAATATCGGGATTATTCCTCTTGCGATTCGCCTTGTTCTTCTGAACTGTCAAGGGTTATCGCCTGCGCTATTTCAATCATTTCTTCCAATACTCTTTTGTAGTTTTCGTCCGTTGTAAGACTCAGGGCCTTTTGCCAATTGGTTGCGGCTTGTTGAGGATCTTCCTTATCGTAAAATAAATACATGCCGTAACCATACAAGCCATCAATATTTTCGGGTTCTTTGTTCAGTAGCTCAGTATAGGATTTTTCTGCTACTTCACTATTGCCGGCCAAGAAAGCGGTGTGAGCTAATTTAAGTAGGACCGTATTGTCCTGTTGTTCGGTTAAAACCTGCTGATAGATATCGATAGCTGTTTGCAAATCCTGCTGATATTCTTGAATATTAATCTGAGCAGAGACCGCAGCTTTACTGTAATAAGCATCAGCCAAAGCAATTTGTGCTTCTAGATCGTCCGGATTTTCTTCAACTTTTTGACTTAAATGCTCTGTAATCTGTTTGCGCACCTCATATTCTTGTTGAATTGCTTCAATATCTTGCGCTATTTGGTCATCTTCAGGTACAAATATTGCTGCAAAGGAAGTCCCTATTAAGGATATGCTAAGCACAGCTACAATTATAATTACAACCCATCTGTTAAATTTTCTAGGCACTTTTGTTTTCTCCTTTTTACTTACTTCTTTATATATTTAATATGAAGTTTTATATTAAAGCTTTTTTAATTATCTATGCTTCTAAATATATTTAATTTATACCCTAATAAAGCGCTCTAATAATCTAGACTAGTTATAAATCTAGACCATTTATTAAGAATAAACTATTTTCTTTAATATTTCCTTAGAATCCGCTAAAAATATAGCAGAAAATTTGTGGGAAGGGTTTTAGCAGATTTTCTTAATACGCTGAGCCTCTTTTATTTTCAAGTAATAAGCAATTTCAAGTCTTTTTTTCTGTATCTCACAGCCGAAAGGATAGACCTTAGTAAGTTCACCGCTATAAGCGACATTGGCGGCATGACAACCCCCGCCGCAAGAAAAACGCGCCCAACATATCCGACAATCCTCTTTAGCATAAATGTTGGCTTGACGGAAAGCTTGAACCATATCTTCGGGCAATACTAGCGGTGAATCATCTAAGGAGCCAAGTTTATATTTCTCCTGGCCAACGAACTGATGGCAGGGATAGATATCTCCTTCGGGTGAAATAGCAACATATTCGTGACCCGCGCCGCAGCCAGATAACCGTTTGGGCAGGCACGGTCCATCATCCAGACCGGCGTTAAAGTGGAAAAAAGTAAACTCATTACCTTTATGGGCGTATTCTAATACTTTCTCAGCGAGAATATCATAGCTCTGATTGATTTTAGCCAAATCCTCCGGTTGAAGCGCATAACTTTGCTCAAGCGGTGCTACAACCGGCTCGAGAGAAATCCTATTAATCCCTAAATCGGCCAAATGTAAAACTTCCTTGTAAAAGTCCGGGTTATAGTGGGTATAAGTTCCTCGTACATAATAATATTTACCGATAGCATAGCGGGAAGTATTTGGCCTCTTAGCTATAAATTTAAGAATATTGTCTATTATACGGTCATAACTGCCTTTCCCGTTAGCAAACGGCCTCATTTTATCATTTATTTCCGGACGGCCATCCAAACTCAGTACTACACTTATGCCTTCTTGTTCTAGATATTCGGCAACCGTATCATTAAGCAATACAGCATTAGTCGTAAGGGTATATTTAATTTTTTTCCCTAGCTCCTCAGCCTTTTGGCGGCCGTAAATGACCAGCTCGCGGATCACGCTAAAATTCATTAAAGGTTCCCCGCCGAAAAAATCCACCTCACATGATGGTCTATCGCCGCTGTTTTGTAGTAGGAAATCGATAGCCTTTTTACCTGTTTCTAAATCCATCAAGCCTCGACTTCCGCCAAATGATCCGGTTTCGGCAAAACAATAGCGGCAACGCAGATTGCAGTCATGGGCAATGTGCAGGCACATGGCCTTAATCAGCGGCCTTTCCGGGTAATCAGGATTTACTTCTTCAGCTTCACAGGAAAAAAGGATATTAGCTTTCTGTAGTTCGGCTAGTTCTTGGATAATTTCTTTTTTTTCATCAGCCCTAAGATTAGAACCCGCAGTGTTCAGCAGTTTCTCACTATTTTTCAGCAAGGCCGGGTCTTCCTTTTGTAATTCCGACAATTCCGTTAAAAAGCTATATGTTTTGTCATCAAGTAAATGTAACGAGCCTGAATTAACATCATAAGCTATATTTAGACCGCCTTGACGATAAAGATGGACATTTTTCTCCAGATTATAATTGTTAAAAGTCAACTCAAGTTTATTTAAATTCAACATTCGTTTCCTCTTCCTATTTGTTTATATTATTATACCACTGCTTGTCTTGCAGGGCGAAATAAAAAAATGTCAAAAAATAAAACAGGACCAGTTTTTCAACATGGTCCCGGCAACTTTATTAAAAAATTACTTATTTTTCACAAACCTGATTACCTACGGTGCAAGAAGTTTTGCTGGCGGACAGACATGATGTCTGAAACTGACCACAACCGCCGGTTTTTACCGTTTCGCTAAGATTTCCTTTAATTATTGTCTGAATATGTTTCGCCATTGTCTATCCTCTCCTTATTCCTTAATTAATTTGGCTGACAAAACAGATATACTACTTCACCGTCTTCATTGTACCCCACAATACTGGCGTTAACAGACGGGATTTGGGGCTCGCTTATAAAGGCATACCATAATTTAAGGTCATCAGCATCTACTATTTTACCTTCTACGGTTTCCCCATTTGTTGTTGTTACCGTGATCCTTGTTATATCTTTATTTACAACTTTACCATAATATACTGAGTATTTAATTTTGTCGTTAACTGCCAAATCGGCATAACGCCATTGAAGGCCTTCTGGAAATTCGACTAATTTGCCTATTCCGTTGCCAACCCAATCCCAGCCAAATTTACTCTTGGTAAAAATACCGGCACTTAATTCTTCATCATAAGTGTAGAACACTATCCCTGAATCTTCACTAACTTGCTCAATGTGGACAAGCTCGTAATTTTCGGGAATAAAAGCTTGCGCTTTCTTCACTCCCTCTTCAAGGCTGTCGCATCCCCCTAAGCTCAGCAGAATCGCCAATCCTAGTAAAAGAGCTATTGATAGCCGCAAACCCTTTACCAGTTGCCTGTTTCTGCCGAAGTTAGTTAACATTCTAAAATTCAGCTCCTTCCGGCCGGCAGGCCCTGCGATAAAAAAGCCAGTCATTTGCTGGCCCTTTTTTCTTTGTTTGGAGCGGAAGACGGGATTCGAACCCGCGACATTCGCCTTGGCA
>JAAYSI010000238.1 GCA_012524045.1 Peptococcaceae bacterium
CGGAGATTATTTTGGACATGGTTTAGGCCATTCGTTGGGGCTGGAAATTCATGAGGAACCTAGATTAAACACTAAAGAAGAAAAAATTATTGAACCCGGAATGGTTATAACAGTTGAGCCGGGCATATATATTCCGAACTGGGGAGGGGTTAGGATAGAAGATGTCGTTCTTGTAACAAAAAATGGGGTAGAAGTCTTGACACAATCCCCAAAACAATTCATTATAATTGATTAGGGAATAATCAATTCTTTCCTTTTACTAATTACATTTTTAGGAGGACCGTATAATGATCTCTTCAAATGATTTTAAAACGGGTCTTACTATCGAAGTTGACGGTGATATATTCCAGATAGTAGAGTTCCAGCATGTTAAACCGGGGAAAGGTTCGGCATTTGTACGCACGAAGCTGAAAAATATTAAGACAGGTGCCACTATCGAACGAAAATTTAATGCCGGCGAAAGAGTAGCTAGAGCTAGGTTAGATCGGCGTGAAATGCAGTATCTATATAAAGATGGTGACCAATATGTAGTAATGGATAATGAAAGCTATGAGCAAATAACCTTAAATGAGGCACAAATTGGTGATGAGGTAAAATGGTTGAAAGAAAACATGAATCTTGGAATCCTATTATTCAACAATGAAGTAATCGGTGTAGACCTTCCTACCACAGTTGAGCTTAAAGTTATTGAAACTGAACCGGGAATTCGTGGTGATACTGCTACTGGTGGTTCCAAAGCTGCGGTGGTAGAAACCGGAGCAACCGTTCAAGTTCCTTTCTTTGTTAATGAAGGTGATGTTCTGGTAATCGATACAAGAACAGGAACATATATTTCCCGAGCTTAATCCTGCCTAGAAAATTTTGTTAAATATCCTTTTCTCGAGCAAATTTTGATTCAGTGTTGAATAAAAACGACCGGAGACGGTCGTTTTTTTATTTTCTTTTTATAAAAGCAATTCTAAAAGGAAAATTTAGGACATACCTTCTTAATACAGAAGGAGGTTAGAGAATGCAAGATAAAGTACCTGTTCCGCTCTTCACATTAAGTAAAAATTCTCAGAACTTTGCAAATGATAAAATAGATCGTTGGCTTAGTGATAGGGTAGCCCAAATAATTAAACAAGCATTAAAATCATTAAGCCACTCAGAAATAGAAGAAATAAGACTTCGTATAAATAAACCACTGCTAATTAGAACTCATAACAAAGATCTGTTTTTAACAGCATTCGGCCAGGTTGGAACAACGCAAAACGCCTATTTTGTTTCTAAAGAGGATGTTGTTAACTCATTAGAAAAAATGACTTTTAGCTCAATGTATGCGGTGGAAAATGATTTAAGACAAGGTTTTTTTACTTTACCGGGCGGTCATCGTGTAGGAATTAGCGGTGAAACAATAATTGAATACGGCAAAATAAAGACGATTAGAAATGTATCGGCGCTTAATATTAGATATGCTCGACAGCCAAAAATCAGCCTGGATATCTTGAAATACTTAATTGATGAAAATAAAATATTTTGCCACACCTTATTGATTTCTCCTCCTAGAGGTGGAAAAACTACTATTTTACGGTTTTTAATAAAACAACTTAGCGACGGCCTCCCTTCTCTTGGCTTAGAAGGACAAACAATTGGGGTGGTCGATGAGAGAAGTGAAATAGCCGGGATGTGGCAAGGTATCCCTTCTTTTGACTTAGGATGTAGAACGGACGTTCTTGATAGATGTCCGAAATCAATAGGTTTAGGTATGTTAATTAGATCAGTGTCTCCCTCAATAATTGCTGTTGACGAAATCGGCAATCAAGAGGACATATTTGCTTTAACAGAAGCAGCTCGTTGTGGAGTAAAAATTTTAGCTACAGCTCATGCCAGCTCTTTGGAAGAGTTAAAAAAAAGAGAATCCATGGCTAGCCTTTTAAACAGTAAGTTGTTTGGACGGGTAGTTGTTCTAAGCAGAGCAAAAGGACCTGGCACGGTTGAGGCTGTTTATAATTTGCATAAGGGTATTATCCTGGCGTCCGGGGCGATAAAGTAAATGTTCAGTTTTAATCCCAGACGATTAATAGTCAGTAATGGGGGGATGGGATAGTATGCTATTAGTTGGATACGCTGGGTTAATTGTAGGATTTGGATTATTAGGGCTAATTAAAGCAAATAAAATTAGGAATAGACCACGGGAGATTAGAGAGATAATAAATGCGCTGTCTTTGTTAGATACAGAGATCTTTTGGGGTGTTACTCCTTTACCAGAAGCTTTTGCCATTCTAAAAAATAGGGCTGAACCACCGTGGAATAATTTTTTTGCTCAATTAGAGATAAGGTTAAGAAAAGGGGAAAATGCTTTTTCCGCATGGGAAATCTGTTGTAAAGAACATCAAAATAAAACCTGTCTTATTGAAGAGGATTGGAAGGTTCTTAGAAGCATTGGTAAAGGGCTAGGGCGTTCTGATCGTAATGAACAGCACAAACAATTGCAGCTAGCACAAAAACACCTTATCGCTATAGATGAAAAAGCCAGGGCGCAAGCTGACCATAAAGCCAAACTATGGTCTTATCTTGGCTTCCTTGGGGGTTTGGCCATAGTAATAGTTATCATGTAACTAGGAGGTAACGACAATGAATTTCGATTTAATCTTAAAAGTGGCTGGAATTGGTTTTTTGGTAGCTATTTTAGCCATAATCTTAACTGAAGCAGGTAAAAAGGACCAAGCTCAGATGGTTACAATTGCCGGTGTTGTTGTTGTGTTATATATGGTCATTCAAGGGCTTTCAGATTTATTTGTATTAGTTAAAAATGTTTTTAACTTGTACTAGGGGGTACTATGGTGGAGATAGTACAGATAATTGGCTTAGCTATAGTAGTTACTGTAATAGGAACAGTAATTAAGCAGCTTAAGCCGGAGATGGCTTTGCAATTAAGCATTCTGGCAGGGGTAACCATTTTCCTATTAGTAATGGACAAAATAAAACTCGTTATAGATTTATTACAAAAAATAGCAGAACAAGCCAATGTAAGTTCTTATTATTTATTCATCATATTAAAAATCATGGGAATTGCCTATCTTGCCGAGTTTGGATGCCAAATATGTAGAGATGCTGGCGAGAATGCCCTTGCTACTAAGATAGAAATAGCCGCAAAAGTCTTTGTTGTTATTCTAGGTATTCCTATTATTGTTGCAATTATGGAAACGATGGTGGAATTGTTGGCGTAAGGAGAGAGTACTTTGGTAAAAAGAAATTTAATTACCCTTTGTTTTATAGTCTTTGGTTTTTTTTTATTGCCCCTTCCGTTATTAGCGCAAGAATCACCAATTCAACCTGTTTCGCCTACGGAAATCATAGATTTATCTGAGGAAATAGATCTAACTCATGTAATGGGTCTTCTAGAACAGCTTGATCGGGAAATACAAGACTCTTTACCAGAACTTTCCCTTACTCAGATTTTCAATGACATAAAAAAAGGAACTATAAACTTAAGTCCGCAAAATATCGGCAACAGTATTTTCCACGGGATAGTAAAAGAGGTAGTAGCTAATGCTCCACTGATAGCAAAATTACTAGCCTTAGCAGTTTTGTGTGCTGTTATTAATCAACTCCAAGTGGCGTTTACCGGTAGTGTTAGTAATATTGCTCGCTTATTCGGTTTTTTAGTCCTCTTAAGTTTAGCAATAATGTCATTTAAAATTGCTCTTGATATTGGGATAGGAGCAATTGAAAGAATGGTTGGGTTTATGCAAGCTACATTGCCTGTAATGTACACTCTTTTATTAGCTATGGGGAATATCACTTCCACTGCGCTATTTAAACCAATTGTCTTAGGGAGTTTAGTATTTTTAGCTTCAATTATTCAAAACTTGGTTTTAACATTATTCTTTTTAAGTATTATTCTAAAATTATTTAATAGCATTTCTCAGCAATTTAAACTAGCCAAACTAGCTTCTCTGTTAGAATTCGGGGGGAAATTATGTTTAGGAATCGTTATGACAGTTTTTATTGGGATTATGACTATTCAAGGGGTAACAGGGGGTGTTACGGACGGGATAGCTTTAAGGACAGCTAAATATTCAGCTGATTTAATACCTGTGGTAGGAAAATTCTTTAAAGATGCTGTTGAATTGGTTGTGAGCTCCGGACTACTCCTAAAAAGTTCTTTAGGTATTGTCTCCTTGCTTGCTATTATTATAATTACACTTTCACCAATCGTGAAGATTATAGCTATGATGTTTACTTTTAAAATATCTGCTGCGCTTGTTGAACCTTTGGGAGAAAATGAACTTGCCGATACTCTACAGGAAATGGCAAAAGGCTTACTGCTTATCTTTGTAGCTGTTTCGAGTGTAGCTTTAATGTTTTTTATGGCTATAACAATTATAGTAGGGACAGGAAGTCTTCCCATTATGTTACGTTAAAGCTTTGGAATAGGGGTGTGATAAATGGAGGGCTTAAAAGAAATTATTAGAAATTTAGCATTTATCCTTTTACTAGCAACTTTTTTGGAAATGTTATTGCCTAGTAAAAAAATGAAAGGTTTTGTGCAACTGATTATGGGGTTATTTGTTATAGCTGCTATTTTGAATCCCTTAGCGAATTTTTTAAAGCTAGATTACCAAATGAAAGTTCCGGCATGGTTTACCCGATCTTTTACGGAAATGCCTGTTCTAGCTGCGGAAGGAAGTAATGGTGATCTTGGTAATATTTTAGTTAGGGAACAGTACAAAAAAATTCTGATAAGTCAAATTGAGACTTTAATATCACCCTTAGTTATCGATAAAAAGATTACTGTAAAGGTAGAGTTGGATAAAACAGAAAGCATCAGCGACTATCCCCAAGTTTTAAAGATTATAGTTCTAGTTGATCATCAAAATATAGATAAAATCATCATTGATCCGGTTGTAATTGGAGAAAAGGAAATAACACATACGGAGTCAGCTTTAGCTTTAAAAATTAAAAAACAAATAGCCTCTTTTATGCTTATTCCTGAAGAAAAAATAATTGTAAATGAAAAATAATTTTGGAGAGGGTGACAATCATGAAATTCTTTAAAGAAGGACTAGGCGAAAAAATATTTTTACCTGTTGTCCTTTTAATAGCAGTGGCGGTATTTTTAATTTATTCGGGGCAAGATGAAAAAATAATGGCCCCAGTAGAAGATAACTCTAAGATGATAGCAGCTATCCCTGTCGATCCTACTGGTATTTCGACATTAGAAAAAAGCTTAGAAGATAAAATTGCATCAAATCTCGAAAACATTAAGGGTGTTGGTAAAACCAAGGTGCTAGTAACTTACACTTCTGGATATAAGAAGGAATATGCCAAGAACGAGAGTATTACTAAAAAGAATTCTAAAGAAACGGATAAAGAAGGGGGTATTAGGGAAATAGAAGAAATCACGGAAACCAGCCAATTAGTTATTGCTGGGAACTCCAACCCTGTTGTTGTAGTGGAACAACGGCCCGAAATAGCCGGTGTGTTGGTAATTTCTCAGGGAGCAAATGATCCTAAAATAAAAGAGCAGATATTTGAAGCGGTAAGAACATTGCTTAATATCGACCCAACCAAGATTAATGTTGCTCCCTTAGGAGGGATATAAGTGATTTTTAGAACAAAATCTGTCATTATTGGAAGTGTTTTTCTTTTATTTTCCGTTATTTTTTTCTTTTTATTCTCAAATGGAGTTAAGGCCAAGGCTGATAATGAAAAGTCGGCCGATGTGCTTATAGTTAGTGTTGACCCAGATGTTATTGTAACGGATTTTATAAAAGATGATTTTAAAGATTTTTCGTTTGAAATGGTAGAATTGACAAATGATCAAGGACAAAACTATTTTGTAAATTATAGGATTAAAAGAGAAAAATTCAGGTACGAAATTAAAGAAATGCTTGAACTTTTATTAGAATCTGATATTAAACAGACTCGTCAAGAAGCTCAATTAAGGTGGTTAGAGCTGAGCAATAAAATATCAAAAGAAGATGAGGTTGAAAATACTCTTAAAATGCGAGGGTTTAAAGATGTGGTTTCGGAAGTGAACCCCGAGAAGGTTACTATTACACTACTTGAAGAAAATTTAACAATCCAAGAACATTTTATAGTTAAAAATGTTGTTAATAGTATAACAGGTTTTGAAGAAGAGAGAATTGAAATCATATTAAAACCATGTTGAAAATTTTTATTGTTGAAAGTAGGGTTTGCGGTAATTAACTATTCTGCTATAATATCTATGAACAGGTTATACTTGGAAAGTTAGATGAGGTGTTATGGATTAATGGATAATGCAAACATAGAAAAAACAATTGGTTCTGTAAAGATAGCTGACGAAGTAGTTGAAGTCATAGCAAGCATGGCTGCTTCAGAGGTTGAAGGAGTAGCCGAAATGAGTGGAGGTTTTGTTGGCGATATTGCTAATATGTTTGGAAGAGGTAAAAGTGCTTCTAAAGGGATTAAAGTCGAAGTAGGAGAAAAGGAAGCTACAGTAGACTTATTCTTAGCTGTTGAATATGGTGTTTCCATTCCAGATGTAGCTCAAAACGTTCAAAAATCTGTTAAAGAAGCTATAGAAGGCATGACAGGTCTTTCTGTGTTAGAGATTAATATTCATATTCAGGGCATTGCTATTAAGAACACTGCAGAGGCAAAAGAGACAAAGGCATTAACTATTAATGAGTGATTATACATAAGTGTTCTTATGAATCAGAAGTACCCCCCTGATTTTCAGGGGGGTTTTTGGAAGAGGTACTACTATGCTCCGATACATTTGTGGATTTGCTTTAATAATTTTTGCAGTTTGGATTACACTTTTAGCAATTGGCTGGAATTTCGCATATGAGAAAAGTGTTTATTTTATCCAATGGGTAACAGATAAGCCTTTGCAGAGTTTTTTCATGGCAATTGGTTTTTTCACAATTGGTTTTCTACTAGTAAATAAGCGAAGATCTCATAGTGCTTTTATGGTTAGCAAGTCGACTGGTGGAGAGGTAAGGATCGCGTTTAAAGCCATTCAAGATCTTGTACTTAAAAGTGTGGCGGGGTTTCGAGGGTATAGGGTTGCTAAGTGTCATATTGAGCAAATAGATGAGGAACTAATGATATCTATATATCTTTCGAATGATGATTATAGTTTTTCCGATGCGATGTTAGAATTACAGGAATCGGTACGCCAGAATGTTGAAAAATATTCAGGGATCAAAGTGAAAGAGGTGAAATTGTTGATACAGCCTCGAAGATTTTATTGGCTTTCAACATTACGGAAATGAACTTGTCTGATATAAGTAAGAAGGTTTTTACCTACATTTACTGGGCTTTGGAAAAACATCCAGGGAAATTTATAGGTACTTTTCTAGGGTTCTTTTTAGGATTGGCTTTCATAACAATAGGTTTTTGGAAAACCCTTATCCTATTTGCCTTAACTGCTTGTGGCTATTATATAGGTAGATGCTGGGACAATAAAGAGTATCCGCTTTGGTTGGATAAAATACTACATACAATTCTTTCAAAACGCCAAAAATAAGATGTTACTGTGTGGAAAATATTAAAGATATCTGACATTTTGTGGAGGTTAACATGAGTAGAAGAACGGCAAGAGAAACTGCTCTTCAGGTTTTATACCAAATAGACTTAACCGGAGAAACAAATAATGTGGTTTCTATTATAGAAAACTGGGCAAATGAGTTTGCTGTTCCACCTAAGAATCTTCCTTTTATAAATCAATTAGTAGTTGGCACATTGGATAATAAGAAGGATATTGACAATAAAATACAATCATATGCTCATGAATGGTCTCTTGATAGAATGAGCGTTGTTGACCGTAATATAATGAGATTGGCTATATATGAAATGCTTTACTGTACGGAAATACCGCAAAAAGTTACTCTGAATGAGGCCATTGAAATAGCTAAAAAGTTTGGCGGTGAAGATTCAGCAAGATTTATAAATGGGATTTTGGATAAAATTATGTCTACTACGGAAAAATAAGACCAACGAGGCGAATTGAATGTTATTCATTGGGATAGATACTAGTGCATATACAACCTCGGTAGCTTTAATTGACCAGCAAAAACAATTGATTTGGGAGAAACGTCAGCTTTTAAAGGTAAGGTCAGGTGAGCGAGGGCTTGCTCAATCCGAAGCTTTTTTCCAACATGTTCAAAACTTGCCTAGTATTATTCAATCTATACCTAAGAGTGTCTGGAATCAGATAGCTGCTGTGGGAGTGAGCACTGCACCTAGGCCGTTGGAAGGATCGTATATGCCTGTTTTTACGGCTGGCATGGCAATTGCGACTTCTGTTGCCAGTGTTTTAGAAGTGGAACTAATTAAGACGACTCATCAAGAGGGACATTTGGCTGCAGGGATAGAATCTGCGAAAATGCTAGATACTTCGGAGTTTCTTGCTTTTCATGTCTCAGGCGGAACTACTGAGTTATTAAGAGTTCAACAAAATAATCCCGGTAAATATTGCTTAGAAATAATAGGAGGAAGCAGTGATTTACATGCTGGACAGTTTATCGATAGAGTTGGTGTTCGACTGGGCCTTTCCTTTCCAGCTGGTAAAGAACTCGAGCAATTAGCTTTAAAAGCTTCACCGGGTTCTGCTTCTCTTTTACCTTCAGCCGTGAAAGGAACGGAAATAAGTTTTTCTGGGGTTGAAAGTGCGGCCCAGAGATTAATTGATAATAAAAAACGACCTGCTGATTTAGCCAGAGCAGTTGAGGGGTGTATAGTTAGATCTCTAATAAAAGTTTTAGAACAAGCTCTGGAGGATACTCAATTAACAAAAATATTATTTGTTGGTGGTGTAATGTCTAATAAATATATCAGATATGAAATAACCAAAAGATTATCCTCTAAAGCAGATTTGTTTTGGGCAGAACCAAATTGGAGTTCAGATAATGCTATTGGAGTAGCGTTACTTGCACGTGAAGCATTTCTTAAATGAATTTGAAACAATTTATTAACTATACTTATTTTTTTGAATTTATTTACATTGACAGGTTTTACATATTTTAGTTACTATTAAATAGTGCCAAAGTTATCAAATACAATACCAGTGAATTTTAATTAATTTAATAAATAGAACAGAGGAGGACAGAAAGTGTTTAGAATTGTTAAGAGAAAACAGCTTTCAGACGCAATTGTTTTACTAGAAGTTGAAGCTCCTGCTATTGCCCAAAAAGCGAAACCCGGTGAGTTTGTGATAGTTAGGCAAAAAGAAAACTCCGAGCGGATTCCTTTAACGATCGCTGACTTTAGTATAGAAAGAGGTACAATTACTATTGTTATCCAAGAAGTTGGCTATTCATCCGCTTTGATTGCACAGATGCAAGAAGGAGATGCTTTTATAGATTTTGTTGGACCTCTTGGGCAGCCTTCTGAAATTAAAAATTATGGTACTGTTTTATGCGTTGGCGGTGGGGTTGGAGTTGCTCCCGTCTATCCAATAGCTCGTGCTTTAAAAGAAGCTGGTAATAGAGTAATTTCCATTTTAGGTGCACGGTCTAAGGATTTAATTATCCTCGAAGATGAAATGAGAGCTGTAAGTGATGAAACGTTTATTACGACTGATGATGGTTCTTATGGTATAAAAGGCTTTGTAACCCATGCAATTCAAGAAGTTTTAGATAAAGGTGAGAAAATTGACATTATTTGGGCGATTGGTCCAATGATTATGATGAAATCTGTTGTCAATTTTACAAAACCAATTGGCATTAAGACAATTGTAAGTATGAACCCGATAATGGTTGATGGTACTGGAATGTGCGGTGCCTGCCGATTAGAAGTTGGCGGCGAGACCAAATTTGCTTGTGTAGATGGACCTGAATTTGATGGTCATCAAGTTGACTTTGATCTCGCTATGAAACGCGCAGCATTTTTTAAAGATAAAGAAACTGAAGTATACAATATTCACAAATGTCAATGCAAAAAGGAGGGCGAATAAAATGGCTTTAAAAATTCCGAGACAAGAAATGCCCTGCCAAGATCCAGTTGCAAGGGGAAAAAATTTTGATGAAGTTGCCTTAGGTTACCCTGCTGAGACAGCCATTCAGGAAGCTCAACGTTGCCTCCAATGCAAAAAACCAAAATGTGTGGAAGGTTGTCCAGTAGGTGTTGATATTCCTCAGTTTATTGATGAAATTGCTAAAGGCAATTTTATGGAAGCTGCAAAAATCCTTAAACAGAAAAATACTTTACCTGCTATTTGCGGACGGGTATGTCCTCAAGAAAACCAATGTGAGTCAAAATGCATATTAGGAATAAAAGGTGAGTCAGTTGCTATTGGTCGACTTGAGAGATTTGCTGCGGATTATGAAATGGCGCAAGGTTCTCCCAGTTATGAAAAGCCTGACCCTACAGGCAAAAAAGTTGCTGTTATTGGAGCTGGTCCAGCGGGATTGACTTGTGCAGCCGAACTTGCCAGGCAAGGCCATGCTGTCACAGTATTTGAGGCTTTACATGTTGCCGGCGGTGTATTAATGTATGGTATCCCTGAATTCCGTCTACCCAAAGCCATAGTCCAACAAGAAATAAACAGCCTTAAGGAAATGGGCGTCGAAATTTTAGTAA
>JAAYSI010000239.1 GCA_012524045.1 Peptococcaceae bacterium
TCATCTTGGTCACCTCTTTATATTTGCTATTTCCATTATAGTACATTTCCTTCAAGCATGACATGATAATTATGCGTTTGCGAAAAAAATATACAATTTTAGCAAAAAAATACCCACGAAGATTAACGATGAGAGCCTCCCTTTTCTAGTCTTCTACTTTAAATAACTCTCTGAAAAACCTCTCCGGATTATCAAGAAACGCCTTCGTCAAACGATAGTGTTCTGTTTCTTCATAGTTCGTCTTATGGAAGCCATCCTCATCACATTGATAGATTAATGCTCCCGGGTAAGCCATAAGGATGGGCGAATGGGTGGCAATTATAAATTGAGCTTGATTATCTTGCTCAAGATCATGAATAATCTTCAACAAGGCAAATTGCCGCAGAGGAGAAAGAGCAGCCTCTGGCTCATCAAGGATGTATAAGCTTTTTCCACCGAAACGATGAGTAAACAACGCTATAAACCCTTCACCATGGGACTGCTCATTAAGGGACTTTCCGCCATAGGCTTCATATTGAGCAGGATGTTCCTTGGCCATCTCATCTAAGTATTGGGCAAAATTAAAGAAAGTCTCCGCTCGCAAGAAAAATCCTTTCGTCACTTTGGACATCCAAGACAAGGTCATAATAGAGGAGAGCAATACGCTCTTATCAGTCAAACCAAGATCATTATTCCTGCTCCCTCCCCCAATATCAAAACCACATTGGTAGGCAATAGCTTCCAGCAGAGTTGATTTGCCCGTTCCATTTTCTCCGACGATAAACACCACATTTTGATTAAGGTCAAGAGTATCTAAACGGGAAAGAGCAGGTATATTGAAAGGGTATTGGTCTTTATCATTGACTTTGTCCCAGTTTAAAGTTATTTGTTTAAGATAAGCCACAGCTTATTCTCCTCCCTTTAGGACTAGTTACGATGATTGCTGGTTTGGGTGCCGAACTGGGATTTACCATAAGCATATCATATATCGTTATTTTCGTTCAAAAAAGCTTCCGATTAGATGCCCTTTCCATCACCTTTTGTATTATTGTATATAATTTTCCTTGCTTCAATAATCTTATAATACTGCACAGTAATCCGTTGCAACTCTTTTTTTAATTAAATATACATGAGTTTTATTGTGGTAATTACTTCCTTCAAAGTATTAAAAACATATGTTAATATTAGCAAGACAACTTTTTAGTAATAGGAGAGAAATTTATGAGCACCAAATATTACTATCCTGAGCATTTCGATTCTTTTTGTTCTGATTTTGCTAGAGTGATCGAAGAGGATATTCCTATGGAAATCTATTTCGATTCATTTAAGGAAATGTATGACGCTAAAGTCATTTCTGCGGATAGGGAATTAGATCCAATCCTATTTATTATAGTCGGAATAAATAATTATTCTGGTTATTTTGATGAAACGAATCTGAAGTATGCCTTGTTTTTTGTATTTGAACTTTTAGAAAGGTCGCCGCAGAATAAAACCATCGGCCCGGAATTATTTACAGACATTTTGATTAAGGGTTCTGTAATCGAGCAAAAACACCGGGGAATGATGATAAACTGCATGGAATCTGCCTATCGAGCTTCTTATAAATTGATTGATAAACTTAACTCAATAAAAAAGACATTCTAAGGTTAGGTCGTTGGCACGAAGAGATTAATCGAAGCATGAGGGGGTAATCCCCTTTTTCTTTTTATCTTTTTTGCAAAACAAGCAAAAATCTCCTTCAAAATACAAAAAACAGAGTTAAAACTCTGCTTAAAAACGCTAAAACCCGCATGAATAGCGGGTTTATTGACAAATTTTGGTGGAGGCGAGGGGACTTGCACCCCTGTATCGAAAGACAACCACAAAAGCTTCTACGTGTGTAGCTTTCATTTTCTTTCTCGCTTTTGGGACTCCTGAAAGCGGGATTCCGTCAAAGCCAGTCTGATTAATTTCCTTGGTTGACCTCAGACGGCGGTCTTCCAAGAAAGTCTGCTAATAATGACACCCTAGATCCTCCACTGCAGACCGTGAAGGTAGGATGTTAGCTGAACTAAGCAGCTAAAGCGTAATTGTTATCTTTGGCAATTATAAATTGTCCGCTGTTTTACGAGATCAAGCGGAATCTCGACACGCCACTTTTGCCATTGTTCCCCCGAGCGAATCTAAAACGCCCCCAGGTAAAACTGTTGGCTATATTAGTATAGCATATTTAAAGGATATTGCCAGCAAAAACTATTGCTAAATACTGCGATTATTGCAAAATATAGGCATTGATCAAAATAAAATACTAATTTCCGGAAGATGTGGCAGCACTGCTTGTTGCTGCGCAGGTAGCACCAAGAATAGCTGCATTTTGGGCCGCCATCAGGGCCTCAATAGTCACATAGGCATTGGTATGAACTATTTCACTGCTATCTTTTATACTTTCAAGTTTAGTAGCCGCGACTAAAGAGGTGGCCGTTAGAAAAAGTGTTTCTCTCCCTAACCAGCGGAAACTACGGTCGTCATGCAGGTACTTACTTAAGTCCAGCACATCGCAGGCCGCCTTCTGACTTTGATTTTCCAGCAAAGTCAGTAAGCCTAGGGTGCCATAATTACTCGAATAAACCTTTATCTTATTGTCTTTAAAAAATTGATAAAGTTGTCGGCATCTCTCCGCCTTTGTGCTGTTCTTCTCGCTACTTAAGCTTAGGATATGCGAAAGCATTTGAAGGCCGTTGCTTTTAGCAAAGCCTAAATCATGCAGTTCGGCATAAAGGTCTTCAATTGCATCCATTATAGTCGTAGTTGGTTGGTTCGAATTAGCCAGAAGTATCGATAAAGGATAATCATCGCCCGCTGTCAGCCGAGGATGATTGCGACGCATTTCGCAGAAGATATCATAAGCTTTAGAGATCAAGCTGTCAATATCAAGAGTTTTTGCAGTTACCAGCAAAGTATAGGCAGTCACCGGGCGGTAGGTATAGCTGCGAAAACCATGTTCCTTCAGCCTGGTCTCATATTCCAGCAAAGTCTCAAACTTATCTTCAGGGTCAGGAAAATTTAAGTTTAGCAAGGCTGCAAAGAGAATGGATCTTTGCCGATAGCAAGAAAAGGGGCCAGTTCTTTTCTTTATATAATTATTAACCGCATCAATTTGATCTTTAAGATATTTTTTGTCCTTAATAGTATAAGCCAAGGCTATCAGATTATTAATGTTACTTGAACTTCTCCACCTGTAGTCCTTATTTAGCTGTTTGTAAATATCGCTTAAGTTAGCCACTTTCTCTCTAAGTATCTGTTCCATCCTTCTCCTCCAAGACTCCATTCCAAAAAAATCAAATATTCTTGTCTAGTCGCAGCTTTTTTATCCAAAAAACAAAGGCAGAGAATTCTGCCTACCAACGCTGCCTATCTACTATCATATCTACTGTCTATATTATAACTTATAATATAGCTTAATAAAAAGTATTCTTAGCACAATATGGTTAACCAAATAATTCTAAAGTTAGCCTTTACTTCTTTCGCGTAAATCCCTCTCCATTTGGCGTTTAGCATCTCGTTTAGCAATATCTTCGCGCTTATCATAACTCTTTTTACCTTTGCACAAACCTAATTCTATTTTGGCCAGGCCGTTTTTAATATATATTTTTAACGGAATGAGAGTCATGCCCTGCTGTTGAACTTTTCCGACTAGCTTAGATATCTCGGAACGGTGTAACAACAGCTTTCTTTTTCTAAGAGGTTCATGGTTAAACCTGTTTCCTTGCTCATAAGGACTTATATGCATTTGATTCAGCCAAACTTCTCCGTCAACTATTTCGGCATAACTGTCCTTCAAGTTCACTCGTCCGGCTCTAATGGATTTTATCTCTGTGCCTGTTAGAATAATACCTGCTTCATATCTGTCTTCAACAAAATAGTCATGCCGCGCTTTGCGATTTTCGGCAACTACTTTAATTGTGGACATACTCTCACCTCCCTGAAGTTATAATATTATATTACCTGTTCTTTAGGCCGCAAGCAATGGGTTATAATCCGAGTTCAACAGCAATTTTTTGCATTGATTTAAGGGAAATGTCCAGAAACGTATCCAAGTCCAACCCCATTTCCTCGCAAGTTTTTATTTGCTCCCTATTGGCGCCTCTGGCAAAAGATTTTTCCCCAAATTTTTTATTTAAAAATTGAACATCAACACTGGCCAGTTTTTTATCCGGTTTAACTAAAGCTCCGGCCACAATCAAGCCCGATACCGGGTCGGCTGCATAAAGAGCTTGATCGAGCAGGCTGGCCCGTGGGATCCCGTGAACATAATTATGGACCTTTACAGCCTGAACCACTTCAGAGGGTAAACCAAGCTCGGTCAGTATTTCAGCGGCTTTTAACGAATGTTGCTGCGGGTCATCCTTCGTTTCTTCATAATCTATATCGTGTAATAAGCCGGCCAAACCCCATATTTCTTGGTCCTCGCCGAAGTGTTCAGCCAGACCTTTCATGATGGCCTCTACCCCAAGCATATGTTTAAGCAAATTCTTGTTCTGGACATATTTAGTTAATTCAGCATAGGCTTTTTCTCTAGTTAGCATTTATCTAATTCCCTCCCGTTATATGTAACTCTGTTGGCAAAAGTCATGAATTTCCTGCGCTAATTCTGTTCTTTTAGCACTCAAGGGCAAATAATGATCTTCCTCAAACCAAAAAGAAAGTTTCTTCTGTGATGAGCTAATACCTTCAGCGATTATTTGCGCACTCACAGGGTCTACCGTCTCATCTCTGTCACTTTGAACTATAAGTGCAGGACATTTTATTTCCGGTAAACGATTTCGAATTTCGGCAATTGCCTTGTTCATAGCCACCAAGCTTTTTACCGGAACCCTTAAATAGGAAAAATGGGGCAAACCTTCGGAATTGATACTCAGTTCTTTTTGATTCTTCTTGTAGTTCTTTTCTACGTATTCAATTTTACCCAGGAATTTTTCCGCAAGAGCGATATCCTTATTATGAAAAACAAGCGGGGCATTGATGGACACTACTCCGTCCACTTGCTGTTCTGCTGCCAGCATTAGCGCAAGGATTCCTCCGAACGAATGACCAACTGCCGTCACCCGCCCACATTCTTGGCGCAATTCGACCAGGGCTTCTTGGGCGCTATTAAGCCAGTCTTGCCAAGATGCTTTGCTCATTTGTTCAGGGCTTGTCCCATGACCGGCCAGTAAAGGCGCTCTAATTGAATAGCCAAAACTATGCAGAATTTCCGCCAAGGGTTTTAGGTCAATTGGGCAAGCCGTAAAGCCATGGATTAACAACAAGCCATATTTACCGCCCGGAAAATAAAAAGGTTTTACAACCTCTTCTTTACTGTACATAAACACTCACTTCCAAATTGATTTCGGAACATTCTGGACAAATAGAACACCTCTTATATTTAAACAAATTAACTTACGGAATGCAAATTTTCCATAAAAGTAACTCCCCTTAGAAAAAGCTTCTTTCTAAGGGGAGGGAATGTTTAAAGTATAAGTCTGTTTAAGCCTGGAATAATCCTTAGTGCAGGAACGGAGCTATAATCAAGGATATTGTCCCCATAACTTTAATTAAAGCATTAAGGGAAGGTCCGGCAGTATCCTTGAACGGGTCACCGACCGTATCGCCGATAACTGCTGCAGCATGTGCTTCCGTACCTTTGCCGCCATGGTTACCCGCTTCAATATATTTTTTAGCGTTATCCCAAGCACCACCGGAGTTGGCCATAAAGATAGCCACTAGGAAGCCTGCAAATGTTCCGCCTGCAAGCATGCCACCAAGGGCGCTTTTCCCGAGTAAGAAGCCCACAACAACCGGACTGAGAACAGCCAGGAGGCCTGGGACAATCATTTGTCTAATAGCTGCTTTAGTCGAAATATCAACACAAGCGGCATAGTCCGGTTTAGCTTTTCCTTCCATAATACCGGGGATCTCTCTGAACTGACGACGAACTTCTTCAATCATATCGAAAGCGGCTTTACCAACTGCTTCCATCGCATAGGATGTAAACAGGAAAGGAAGAGCACAACCAAGTAACAGACCCACAATAGTGGTAGGTACCAAAATGTCGATCACTTGCAGATCGGCCAAACCGGCAAAGGCGTTGAACAAAGCCAATGCGGTAAGAGCAGCCGAACCGATTGCAAAACCTTTAGCCACAGCGGCTGTTGTATTACCAACTGAGTCAAGTTTATCAGTTGTTTCCCGAACTTTAGGTTCTAGCTCGGCCATTTCAGCAATACCACCGGCATTATCTGCTACTGGTCCAAA
>JAAYSI010000240.1 GCA_012524045.1 Peptococcaceae bacterium
CCGGGCCTTTTATCAATTCCCCCGTGAGCACTTTGCCAAAGCCGTTTTTCTAGGTCCGCTTTTAGCGCTGATAGTAGGCTCGAGTGTTATTTACTACAAGCTGGTCTTTGTTTATGGCCTAGATCGTTTGGACGAGCTGTTTGCCAGTGAGCAAGTCGCTTCAGGTAATCCGGCTTTTAGTACCTATGTTTTTACTGTTTTTATCGATTTTCCGTTGGGTAATTCCCAGAACATTATCCTTTCCTTGTTTGTTTCCTGGCTGGGACTGGCCATAGCCGTTTATTATACTTTCCCCTTATTTAAAAAAGCCTATAGCTTTTTGTTATTTAGCTTATTTTACAGCCTGCCTGTTTTTTATCTGGGAATCTCCAAGAGTGCCTTTGTCGGTTTAGCGCTCTTACTAGGTTTGTTTGTACTGGTCGGTATACTGTTCAAGAATAAATCCCTGCTAAAAATAGTAGCCCTTTTGTTGCTGGCCCACTTGCTCTTTGTGCTTATCAATCCTTGGCATGTGCGGGAGGCAGCCCTGGCTCGATTTGGCTTTTCGGCAGTTTCCTATGAGCTTGCCAAAGAGCGAATTGACGATCAGCCAGTTAAAGAAGACGGCAAGCAAGATTTTGAAAAACAGGCCCAAGGGAGGGAAAAAGATTTTCAGGTGAATGGGCAGGAGGATGGGCAGGATAATAAAGCCCGCGAACAAACCATTGACAAACCTAGTCCGGAAAAGCCTGCGGAGCGACCGACAGATAACTCGGTTACGGCCAGGCTCAGTCTTTTGAAGGTGGCCTGGGCTAAATTTAAAGAAAGACCTATTTTTGGAAATGGCTATCGAGGTCTCGAGCAGGAATATTTAAGTCTGGGCAAAGACAAAAATACCAATCCCCATAATATCTATCTGCAGATTTTAGCGGAATTAGGCTTAATCGGTTTCATCATTTTTGTTTCATTTTTCTTATTTTTAGCCGCAGAGATTGTCATCAGGAAAAATCAGCAGTTTTATTTATACTTAGCGGTAATCGCAAGCTATTTAGCCAGGGGTCTGGTTGAGCTCCAATTCAGTGAGCTCGACATTTGGCTGATTTTATTAGTGCTGGTAGTTGTACTGGAGCAGGAAGGTGGTGCGCAGTGGCGACAAGGTTGAGTGTTTTAATACCGGTCTACAATGCACCCTATGATTTAGCTAAAAGCTTGGCTTCTTTGGCCCAAGCTACTACGCCTTTAGATATTGTTGTGGTGGATGATGGCAGCAGACCGCCGTTGCAGCTACCTGAACAAATCGGCAGGCACCGGCTCATTCTGCTACGCAAGCAGACAAATGCCGGAATTGAGGAAGCGTTGAACACCGGTCTGCGTTATATTTTGAGACAGGGTTATGAGTTTGTCGCTCGCCTAGATGCCGGTGACCTTTGTACCCCGGACCGTTTTGCCAAACAATTAAATTTTTTACAGCATAACCCCGAAGTTATGCTGGTCGGTTCCCATGTGGAACATTTGGATACTCAGGGCAAATCGGTATTTGTGCAATATGTGCCGTTAAGTACTCAGGCTATCCGCAGGCAAATGCATCTTAATTCGAGTTTTGTACATCCGGCGGTAATGATCAGGTGTTCAGCCTTCCATAGATTAGGTTTGTATAGTTATAATTATCCGGCGGCTGAAGACTATGAGCTCTTTTTCCGGTTTGTTAAGCACTATCCGGTCAGCAACCTGAATGAAGTATTAACTCGTAAGGAAATCAATCCGAACAGTATTTCTCTAACCAAAAGAAAAAAACAACTGTATAGCCGTCTGCGGATTCAGTTGAAATATTTTGAGCCTGCTTTTAAAGAGAGTTACATCGGTATCCTGAAAACCCTAATTCTTTATCTGACCCCTTATAGTCTTATTTTGAGGTTGAAGCAATTTTTAGGGATTTTCAAAAAGAAAATGAGGGAACAGGAAAGTCTATGAAGATATTGATGGTAGTTGAAGCCTCCGGTGGCGGTGTGGGAAGGCATGTTCTGGATCTGGCCGCCGGCCTTACGGAAAGGCAACATGAAGTACATATTATTTATTCGCCTTTAAGGATGGACCGCCTGTTCAGCGAACGTAAGCAAAGTCTGGCCGGTGTCAGATTTGTACCTTACTCCCTTAAACGTAGTCCTGGGCCCAGTGATCTGGCAGCACTGAAGTTTATCCGGTCTTATTTTAAGGCAAACGGTGGTTTTGACCTAGTTCATGGACACAGTTCCAAAGCCGGAGCTTTAGTCCGCTTGGCGACTGCCGACCTGGCTCCGACTGTTTACACCCCTCATGCGTTTAAGACCATGGATCCGGGTTTAAGCAAGGCCAAAAAAGCCCTGGTTGCAGCTGCGGAATTTGCTCTAGGTCAGATTGGCAACGGGATAATTCTGGTTTCCCAGGATGAGTACGAACACGCTCGGAAGCTGAATCTACCGAAACAAAAATTGTATCTTGTCAAGAATGGGATCAAGCTGCCGGGCAGGTCTGAAAGTACTTCTGTCTCGTTAGAACTAAGAAAGAAATATAAGCTGTCGGAAGAGGCAGTGGTTCTTGGTTTTGTCGGCCGCCTTGTGCCGCAAAAGGCGCCGGAAATTCTGTTTAAAGCTTTTGAACTGTTGGCTCTGGAGCATAAGAATGTGTATTTATTTTATGTCGGCCAAGGGCCACTACTCCAACTGCTGCAGAAAAAGGCTGCCGGTTCGCCGGTTAAAGATAGGGTGATCTTTGCCGGGGAACAGGACGGCTCGGCAATGATGAGTATTTTCGATGTGTTTGTTCTGCCGAGCCGCTATGAAGGCATGCCCTATGTCATGTTAGAGGCGCAGGCGGCAGGCCTGCCGCTGGTTAGCACTAAAGTGGGCGGGATCTGGGATATAGTCCAGCCCGGGCGCAATGGCTATTTGGTAGAGGTGGAGGATTATCGGGAACTGGCGCTGAAACTGGAAGATTTGGTTCTAGATCCGCATAAACGCCGGCTTTTCGGCCAAGAATCCCAAGCCCGAGCCAAGCTTTTCACTGTGGAGCAGATGGTCCGGCAGACTCTAGAAGTCTACGAATCGATCAGCCAAAAGCAGTTCGCGAAAAAGGCAGTTGTCCGTAATGAATATTAAACAAAAGCTGTATTGGCTGCTCAAAGAAATCGTTTATTTTCTATTGTATTCGGTGCTCTATAGAGTTTTCTGTCTTTTGCCTCTTGATAGGCGTAAAATCGTTTTTCAGACCTTTGACGGGAAATCTTTCAGCGATAACCCCAAGTACATCTATCTCTATCTGCTTAAGCTTCAGGCCGACTTTAGATATGTTTGGGTTTTAAACAATCCTTCGCCGGATGAGCCGGAATTGGCTCAGGCTAAGCTGGTGCGCTTCCGAACTCTGGCTTATATTTGGCAACTGGCCACTGCTAAGTATTGGATAATTAATTCCCATTTAAACCCGCGACTTAAGCCACGTCAAAGTACGATCTATATCCAAACCTGGCATGGAATTCCGCTAAAAAAAATTGCGCTGGACATTCCGGGTCAGGATTGGCAAAAAGCCGCTTGGCTAAAAGATGCCGCTCATTGGACTTATTTTTTAAGCCCAAGCCGGAAGCTGGATAAGATTTTCTGCGGAGCTTTTGCTTTACCCGAGCATAAAATTTTGCCTTTGGCTTATCCGCGCAACGATATTTTCAGCGATCCTTATTTGCAGCAAAGAGCGCAGCAACGTCTAGCTAAGCTGGCGCTGCCCGAAGATAAAAAAGTGTTGCTTTATGCTCCGACTTTCAGAGATTTCCAAGGAACCTTTAAGCTTCCTTTTAATCTGGAAAGTCTGGCAGCAGCCTTGCAGGACAAATATGTGTTCTTACTCAAAATGCACCCAAATATCAAAAAACTGGCCGGCGATGGCTACCGGGATTTTATTCGCAATGTCAGCGCTTATCCGGATATCCAGGAATTAATGCTTGTGGCTGACATTTTGATTACGGATTATTCTTCAGTCCTGTTTGATTTCGCTTTAAGCGGGAAACCGATCATTCTGTACCCTTACGATTACGAAAGCTATGCCCGGGATCTTAGGGGTTTTTACTTTGACTATGAACAGGTAGTCCCGGGGCCGCTGGCGCAGAACACAGCGGATCTTATCAACCTATGTCGGCAGCCAGAACTCATCAGCCGCCAATATGCTGCCAAAATCCAAGAAATAGCGACCAGCTTTAATGAAGTTTGCGCGGAGCCGGCAGGTCAACGCTTGGCGGAATTGCTAATGAAAAATAGCCAACCATAATGGTTAGTTAATTATTTTAATGCTTGTTAATTATTTTGCCTAGTAGAGGAGAGTAGGACCATTAGCATACTTAAGTTTTCGATGCAGAGTTTTAGCTGGCACCTGGCCGGTGCAGTCCTTTCTTTTGGGCTGCAGTTTGTAGCTGCCCGCTTGCTTGGGGCTAGCGAGTATGGGTGGGCAAACTATTTGCTCGGTTATGCGCTGACCATTTCCACTTTCACCTATTTCGGTGTCCAGCTATATCTTCCGAAAGAACTGCAGGTTAGTACAGATCAGAATAAAACCCTATCGGCGACCTTCTGGACCAATAGCCTAATCTACCTGGCAGCCCTCCCGCTAATCTGGCTGATTCTGGGTAGATTCGTTAATGCGGTGGAGTCGGTTTATATTCTTACAATTGCCTACCTTACATTAATCAGCGAAATGATGGCAGCTTTTTATGTAGGAATCGGCAAAGCCGGAGCAGGTGCTTTTATCCGCAGGTTTTTGTTTAGTCTGTTCAATATTCTAATCTTTTTTGGGATGCTTTTGAGCGGCTGGAGAAGTGGTTCGATCTATTTATTGGCTGTAATAGCCGCACATATGCTGATTAATATTCCAATGTTCTTCCGGAGATTGAAGTTCCCGGAATTCAGATTCGCTGTGCTCAAACGTTCGCTGAAGTTTTATCTTATTCAGATTGTTTACGGCCTGTATACAGGACTCTCCCGGGTCTTACAGGGTATTTTCGGCACTATTGAGAGTGTTGCTGTTCTGTCGGTCGGACTTTTATTAAGCAATATAGCCATAATGATGGGTGATAATTTTGCTAAAGTGGTCATGCCGTATTTTTCTAAGGCTTGGGCGGAGGCTGACTGGAATAAAATCCAGGAAGCTTACTACGAAGTAACTCGCTTTAATGCCTATTTAATACTTCCGGTCGTGTTGTTTGTGATGGTGAATGCGTCAAAAATCCTTAGCCTGCTCGGGCCGGAGTATGCAACTGGAGTACTGGTTTTGAATTTACTTCTTTTCTCCCAGTTTTTCAGCACTTTAGTTGGCCCTAACGGTACCTTGCTCAGTATGACGGATAAGGAAAGGTACGAGATTTTTAACGGGACGGTAAAATTAGCCCTGGCTTTAGCTCTGGGTTTTCTTCTAGGGCCGCGCTATTCCTGGGGCATTGCCTTTTCGATTGCCGGTTCGGACGTGCTAGTTAACATCTTAAAAACATTGGAAGTTAAAAAACTATTCGGCTTTTGGCCCCATAAGCCTAAGGTATTTCTATTTTTAGGAATTCTTACTTTAATTGAGATTGCGGGCTTTCTGATGTTAGGAAAAATAGCTAATCTGGTGGTTTTTGTGCTGGTTAACGGGCTATTCGGGCTGCTGATTTATTTCTTAAGCTTTTATTTTTCACCGGAAGCAAAAGACCGAGCCACCTTGCTTAGAGCAATCCGTAGATTTAGTTCCCTACTAGCTAAGAATTAGAATTATAAATGAATTATAAATACAAAAGACAGATACAAAAGATAAATAATAGTATTGGAAAAGCAATTTAGGTAATCCTAATTATAGGATTTCAGTCTTAATTATAGAGATTTCATTAGTTAGGAGATTTTAGTCTTAATTATAGAGATTTCATTAGTTAGGAGATTTTAGTCTTAAGTTTTATACGGAGTTGACAGAATGCAATACAATCTTCCTGTTTTTCTGACTATAGGGGATAAGGTCATCGGCAAGCTGCCAGAAATTATAACCAGTAAATTCCGGTCAGCTCTGCCTCGCAAAATACTCCTCTTTACGGCTCCCAACCTAATGGAGCTTTATCATCGGCAGATTCAGGCTCTCTGCAGCGAATTGCCTAAGATGCAGATTCGTGAAGTCAAATTCAGTTCCTTTGAAGCGGCACTTCAGGCGGCCAAGGATATCTGTTTGCAAGGTTTTAACATGGTAATTGGCTTTGGGGGCGGAACAGTTTTGGATACGGCCAAATTCGCCTCTTTCATTGCCAAAGTGCCGTATATTGCCGTTCCTACAGTCCTTAGCAACGATGGCTTGGCTTCCCCGGTAGCAGTGCTGTACACCGGCGATACCCGTAAAAGGTCTTTCGGCTCCAAAATTCCTAACGGCCTGGTTATCGATACCGACATTATCAGCCGGGCTCCACAAAACTTATTAAAGGCCGGAATCGGAGATACGATTAGCAATTATACTGCCTTGTATGATTGGAAGCTGGACAGCATGCACCGCGGAACCAACACCAATGACTTTGCCTATATGCTGGCGGAAACAGCCTTTAACTCTCTACTTTATAACGAGGAAAAATCCCTCGGTTCCAAACAGTTTCTGTATGTTATGGCTCAGGCTTTAGTTCTAAGCGGGATAGCGATGGAGATCGCCGGGAATACCAGGCCGTGCAGTGGTTCGGAACATTTATTCAGCCACGCGCTCGACGAAAAATGCGACTTGGACGTACCGCACGGCCTGTTGGTGGCTTTGGGCAGTGTAGCGGCTTGTATACTTCAACGCCGCGATCCTTCGTTATTGCTGAAGTATTTAAAAGACTATGATATCTCAATAAACCCTAGGGATTTGGGTATTACCAAAAAAATGTTTGTTCAGGCTTGGTTGACCGCTCGGCACACTCGTCCGGATAGATTTACTGTTCTGAATACAATCAAATTATATCCTTTGCTTTTTGAAGACATTTATCATCAATTATTGGAGGTATAGTTATCAAAGCGTTAATTTTAGCCGCAGGGCTTGGCAGTAGATTGGCGCCACTGACCACCGACCGACCAAAGTCCTTGGTACCGGTGAATGGTAAACCAATTCTCTTTAAACAAATCGAAAATCTCCGACAAAACGGCCTGGCGGATATTACCGTTGTAGCCGGCTACAAGGCTGAGGTCTTAACCGCTGCGCTAGAGGCTGAGTATCCGGCCAAGAGGTATCCGGACCTTAGGATTATAGAAAACACCGTTTACGCAACCACTAATAATATGTATTCAG
>JAAYSI010000241.1 GCA_012524045.1 Peptococcaceae bacterium
AATTGCATCTTTAATTCCAAGCAAGGTTTGGATATAATTAGAATTAAGCATAAGCAAAACCTCCTGTAAATGATTGTGGGTTTATTTACTCGGTAGGTTTTCGCTTATGCTTTATTTTTTTTCTGCTGCTTACCCCAATATTTATTATAGAGCCAATATTATTAGGAGTTCCTTAAATTTATCCTTTATTCATTAAGCATTTTGCAACTTGTTGTAGACTAAACTATAAACAAAGGATTATAATACTAATAATGTAAGAAGGAGAATAAAGAGGGGTTTACTTGGTGAGAAAAAAACGCCGAAATAAATCAAGGTATAGTAAGCTAAGTTTATATTTTTTTATTTTGATTATAATAATTGTCCCAATTTCAATAAGCATATGGTGGTCGCAGAATCTCAAACCGGTTTCGGATTCTACGCAGACCAGGGTTTTTGTAATTGAACAAGGGATGAACGCTAAAGAGGTGGCTCTTAGCTTAGAGGGTGATAATTTTATTCGTAATGCTAAGGCCTTTGAGCTTTTATGCAAGTTAGAAAAAGCTGATGCTAAAATAATGGCTGGAGTTTATAATCTTAACTCTTCGATGAGTTCAAAAGAAATCCTTAGTGCCCTTCTTAAAGGGCCGATTCCGGATGTAGTAAAAATAACTATCCCCGCAGGCTATACCTTGGAGGAAATCCTGGACGTTTTAGTTGCTAACGGTTTAGGAACGAAGCAAGAGTTTTATCAAGCGATGCATTCTCTTGATACTGATGACTATGAATTCTTAAAGGATGTACCGATGACCGAGAAAAGACTTGAAGGATTTCTTTTCCCGGATACTTACTTATTTGCCAAAGACTCCGAGCCGAAGGCAATACTTGCTAAATTTTTGGATAGGTTTGAAAGGGAATTAACTGAAGAGACGGTAGCACGCCTTAAACAATTGAATATTTCAATATATACATGGGTTACCAAGGCTTCGATCGTTGAAAGAGAGGCTGCCAAGGCTGAAGAAAGACCTTTAATTGCCGGTGTTTTTGAAAATCGTTTGAACAATGGAATGGCACTGGAATCTTGCGCCACAGTTCAATATATTTTAAATGAACGAAAACCAATCTTAAGCTATGATGATATTGCGATAGATTCTCCTTATAATACTTACAAATACTCCGGTTTACCTCCTGGACCGATAGCTAACCCTGGCCATGCCTCCCTAAATGCAGTTCTCTATCCAGCGAAAACAGACTATCTATTTTTTGTTGCTAAAAGTGATGGTTCCCATGCTTTTGCGGTAACATATAAAGAGCATTTGAAAAATGTTAGTAAATATCAATAATTGATTGAAATTTTTATTTATTTTTCAGCATTTCATAAATTTGGCCAACATCTTTGTCCCCACGACCAGATAGGTTAACGACGATTATCTGGTCTTTAGTTAATTCAGGGGCTAATTTTAGAGCATAGGCAACAGCATGAGAGCTTTCCAAGGCAGGAATAATCCCCTCCGTTTGCGAAAGAATATGGAAAGCGTCAAGAGCTTCTTTGTCATCAATAGTATAGTATTCGGCTCTACCAATATCATGAAGATAAGAATGCTCGGGGCCAACTCCGGGATAATCCAAACCTGCTGATATTGAATGAGTGGGAAGGGGTTCACCTTGTTCGTCGGACATCACATAGCATTTAAAACCATGGATAATTCCTGGCTTGCCCGCACAAATTGGGGCTGCATGCAAACCGGTTGTAAGTCCTTTACCTGCTGGTTCGACCCCAATTAATCTGACTGTTTTATCTTCGATAAAATCGGCAAAAATACCTATTGCATTACTACCGCCCCCGACGCAAGCCAAAATGGCGTCCGGGAGTTTACCTTCGGCCTCTAAAATCTGTGCTTTGACTTCTCTGCTTATTACTGCTTGAAAATGCTTCACCATAGAAGGATAAGGATGAGGACCAACCGCTGATCCTAGCATATAGAAAGTATTTTCATAGTTTTGGACAAGGTCTTCCAACGCCACATCTACTGCATCTTTTAGAGTTCTGGTTCCTTTGGTTACCGGAACTACTTTGGCTCCCAACAATTCCATTCGGAATACGTTTAGAGCCTGTCTTTTTGTATCTTCTTCACCCATATAAATAATACATTCTAAATCAAATAGAGCGCAGGCTGTTGCGGTTGCGACCCCATGTTGGCCGGCACCGGTTTCGGCTATAATTCTTTTAAGCCCCATTTTTTTAGCCAATAATACTTGTCCTATAGTATTATTAATTTTATGCGCGCCAGTATGGTTTAAATCTTCTCTCTTAAGATAAATTTTAGCTCCACCAAATCTTCTAGTTAACTTTTCCGCGAAATACAGGGGATTAGGGCGACCGACGTAGTTTTTAAGATAATAGTCTAGCTCCTTATTGAAAGCCGGATCTTCTTTGACTTTTTCAAATGTTTCAGCCAAAATGTCCAAAACTTTTTGCAATTCCGGCGGGACATAACTCCCCCCATATTCACCAAAGTAGCCATTTTTCATGTTCATAGTACAACCTCCTAAGTTAGTTATATTATTTATATAGTTTTGAATTTTTTTTACTTAATTTTATTTAATGCTTAATTTTGAATATAAAAAAAGCTTTTTGTCTGTAAGGACAAAAAGCTCAACTTTCGTGGTGCCACCTTGCTTCGCATTATTTCAGCTAAAGCTAAAATAATGCCTTTATCAGATACGGAGTAAAACTCGATATCCTGTTTCTGTAACGGGAAACCCCCGACTTAACCTACTTGGAGCGAAGCTCGTTTCAGCAAGTAGCTCAAAGACCCATTCAACCTAATGGAATCGTATCAGACTCGCACCATCTCTGACTCGCTGGAACTACCATTTTAGGCCTACTATTTCTTATCATCGCTTTAGATATTTGGATATTTTTAATGAATTCTACTATAGATTTTAAAATTTGGCAAGTACAAAATATAAGAAGGACGAGAAATTGATTAAAAACAACTGAATATTTTTACCTTTCAGCCAAGTGTAGTATAATTAGAAGCACATTTAAGAATTGAAGTAGTCGTTTTCTAATACGGTCCTGGTTGATTTGAAATTAGTTTTTAAATATATTTGAACTTCGATTTTAGGAGGTACTGATGAGAAAACCTGAAATACTTGCTCCTGCAGGAAATTTAGAAAAGCTAAAATTCGCGTTTGCCTATGGTGCCGATGCTGTTTATGCCGCTGGCAGTGCTTTTGGCCTGAGGGCTTATGCAGGGAATTTTGAACAGAGCGAAATGCAGATAGGTGTAGATTATGCTCATAAGCTTGGTAAAAAAGTATATATCACGGTAAACATTTTTGCTCACGAACAAGATTTTAACTCCCTTCCGGAATACTTACACTTTCTACAAAAGATAGCCGTGGACGGTTTAATTGTATCCGATCCGGGGGTGATTGCAGTAGCTCGACGAGAAATCCCTCGAATGCCCTTACATCTTAGTACTCAAGCCAATTGTACAAATTCACAAAGTGCTAACTTTTGGCTTTCCCAGGGTATAAGTAGGATTGTGCTGGCCAGAGAATTAACTTTAGAAGAGTTAAAAGATATTAGTTCCAAGGTTAAGGCGGAGCTAGAAATCTTCATTCACGGTGCAATGTGTATGTCTTACTCTGGACGGTGCCTCTTAAGTAATTATTTGACCGGTCGGGATGCAAATAGAGGGGAGTGTACGCACCCTTGTCGATGGCGTTATGCGTTGGTTGAAGAAAAAAGACCCGGTCAATACTTCCCAATCGAAGAGGATGCAAGGGGTAGTTATATCTTTAATTCTCATGATCTTTGTCTTTTACCGTATTTACCGCTATTAAAAGATTTAAACCTTGCCAGTTATAAAATTGAGGGCAGGATGAAGAGTGCATACTATGTGGCAAGTACTGTTAAAGTTTATAGAGAGGCGGTAGATGTACTATGGGAAAAAGGTGAAGAAGAGTTTCAGAAAAAACTGCCTGCTTGGTTGGCTGAGATGGATAAAGTAAGTCACCGTGATTATTCATCAGGCTTTCTTTTTGGTAAACCCGGCTCTGAAGCTCACAATATCGAGACGTCTAACTATATAAGAGAATATAGTTTCGTCGGTAGAGTTTTAGAAGATTCGGAATGCGATGAGCTTGGAAAGAGAGAATACGGCTATTGGATTGAACAGAGGAATAACTTCAGGGTGGGAGATACCCTTGAAGTACTTTCTCCTGACGAAGAATCCTGGGTTTTTCGGGTAACAGCTCTTCGGGATACAGCCGATAAAATGGTTGATGTAGCTAAGCACCCTCAGCAAAAACTAAAAATTTCACTGCCTCGTCCTTTATCTCCTTATAGTATTTTACGAAAACCTAAAGTCAACTAAACTCTAAAAAAATATCGGCAATAGATTTCAGTTTAAGGAGAAAATATCATGTTAAATGGCGACCACAAATCAGTTAATACTTGGGCTAATTGTGACTTATTGGTTAAAGCCAAAGTAAAACGCTCTGACATACAATTATTAGTAAAATTCGTCGAAGGGATGGGGCACTTAGGAGTTGTTACAACAGTAAACAGGCACCAAGGAGAAGTATTAATTCAAACTACGAAATACTGTTGGCCTGATTTAATTAAATTAATATCTGAATTACCGATTGACTTCGAGATCCTTAAGGACTAAATAATCCCCGGTCAATATATTTCAAATAAAAAAAATTTAGCTATTTCTCTTTTTGCTGGCATAGGATAGGCAGTATTCTTTTCCCCAAAGCATAGTTATTATAGTATACGAAGATGTAAAGGGAGTGAGAATAGTGCTTATCGAAATGTTTTTAGTTGGGCTGGCCTTGTCGATTCTCAAAGGAGCAACCCTTCTTGTTTCATATATAAATAACAATGCTTTTCCCCAACCTTTAAAAGAATCAGAAGAAGCCGAATACCTTAAAATACTAGCAGATTATAAGGAAGACCCCAAACGATTTCCCAATATGTATATAGTAGAAAATGCTAAGAACAAGCTCATTGAGCATAATTTAAGACTAGTGGCTCATTTAGTAAAAAAGTATGAAGGCTCGGGAGAAGAAAACGATGATTTGATTTCTATTGGAACCATAGGTTTAATTAAAGGTATAAATACCTATAATGCCGATAAGGGTACTCGTTTAGCAACTTATGCAGCTCGTTGTATAGAAAATGAAATTTTAATGTACCTTCGTTCTTTAAAAAAATCACGAGGAGAAGTCTCCATGTATGATCCAATAGGAACGGATAAAGAAGGAAACGCCATTAACTTGATAGATGTTTTAGGTACTGAACCTGATGCAATATCCGATCAAGTTGAAAGTGAATTCGAAAAAAAGGCCGTGTTGGATAAACTTAAATGTTTATCCAACAGAGAGCGAATGGTTATTCAATTACGTTTTGGCTTAATGAACAGTCCGAAAAAAACACAACGAGAGATAGCTAAAATACTAGGAATATCCCGTTCCTATGTTTCAAGAATAGAGAAAAAAGCTGTACAGAAATTAACTGAAGAAATGAAAGATCACAAA
>JAAYSI010000002.1 GCA_012524045.1 Peptococcaceae bacterium
ATTGATACAGAAATAAATCATATTGTCCATACCGGTATGGAGGACAAGAGAAAGTGTAGATATTCGACGAAATCTGCTTCTGAACAGGAATGGGTATATGCCTTTGCTGATTTGGAAGATGTAATTTCGGCTGCCATGCTACTTCCGGATAGTTCGACGGCTTTGTCGGCTTTGTATTCTTATGAGGATGAGTATTACCTAACGCTAAACAAAATCGGTAGTCAGCGGAAGAAAAAAATTGCTGAAGCTGTTTTGGATGAGTTCGGCGAATCCGTCCTAACCACGGAGGATTTCCTAAAAGAACATGGGGAAGCCGTTATTGAAAAAGATGCAATAAATTCCTTAAAAATCATTGGAAATAAGTAAAATTTAAAACTTAGAAGGTAAACTCAAAAAGTTAAAAACAAAAGTAGTTAAACAAAAGTAGTTAAATTAAAGTAGTAGAATAAAAGTAGTTGAATAAAAGTAGTTAAATAAAAGGAGCTTTTAGCTCCTTTTATTTAACAAGCTTGCTGATTCATATTCTTGTTCAAAGTAGCCCTCAGCGTAGAGGGTACGGATCTTTTTTAAACAATCAGCGCAGATGGCTTGCTGGCGGAAGAAAAATGGTTTTAGCAAATTGCGGTCACAAAAAATGCATAGCTTATTTTTTTTGGCCTTTATTTCTTCGAAATCGATTATTTTTTTTGTTATGGGCAATTTAGCTACCTCCTGGATTTACAGATTTGTCTTGCTTATGGCTCGACACACTCGTAAATGTCTTTATTGTTATCTTACCTGAAAACAGCTGTCGAAATCTTAAAAAATAATACCGATATTTGTGTAGCATTTTGTTAAAGAATGCTAATTGCGCAACTAAGAGTAAAATTCTGACAAAATTCACAATGATAATTGCTAGGCTCTTGGGCCAGTGTTATAATGAATTGTTGTAAGTATAAACAAATTTTTTTCAATGAGAAAATGGAGTGGCGAATTTGAGAAAGAGACGTAATAAAAAAACCAGATTTTTAATTATTTTCGCCGTTTTAGTGGCAGGCTTGCTTACTGGAACTGCAGCCTTTGGCTATATGTACTATACTCAGGACAGTGGCCCAAGTAGTCCGGGATTAATCGGTTCGCCGGAGGATGAAACAGGTGAGCCCATTAAGCTGGATAAAAGGGTCAGTGTTTTACTTGTCGGTGCGGATAAACGACCCGGCGATACCACTTATAATGCGGATACCTTGATTTTGGCCAGTGTTGATCCGGAAACCAATATTATTTCCTTGCTGTCTATTCCAAGGGATACGCGCATTACGCTGAACTCAGATCCATTTGTCAAGATTAACTCTGTGGTGATGTATCGCGGAATTGATGAATTGGTAAGACAGGTGGAAAACTTAACCGGAGTTGCCTTGGATGGCTATGTGGTGACTAATTTTGATGGCTTTAAAGGCATAATCGATATTTTGGGCGGGATAGATCTCTATGTCGAAAAGGATATGTATTGGGAGACCGGGGACAAGGTAGACGGCGTAATTGACTTGAAGCAAGGTCAACAGCGCCTCGATGGTTCTAAAGCTTTGCAGTATGCCCGTTATAGAAATGATGAGTTGGCAGATATCGGTAGAACAGCCCGTCAACAGAAGGTTATTAAAGCTGTTATTGCCGAGGCTTTACAAGCCAGTACCATACCTAAGTTGCCTCAGTTATTATCTCAAGTAAATGAGATGGTTGAAACTAATTTAAAACTTAAAGATATCATAAAACTTTCCAAGGCGGCAGCAGCCTTTGACAGTTCCAATGTTATCAGTTTAACTCTGCCCGGAGCGGGGATTTATTTAGATCATATAAGTTTTTGGGAAGTAAATCGAACTATAGCTAAGCAGACAGTGCAAAACCTGTTATTGGGAATAACTACGGACAGAGTTTTCTCGAATGCCGTTGTAGACTTACTTGATCCCAGTATCAAAGCCCACTTGACCGTACCGGGCAGCAGCAAAGATCCTAACGGGACAGCTTCTCCGGGTCATGCTGATAGCGAAGGTGCGGAGCAACAAGAATCGGAGGAACAAAATAGCGAAAGTCCCGAGCCTGAAGGTGAAGACGGCTCCGAAGGAAGGGATCCGGAACAAGGGCAGGATGAAGACGGATCAGGGATTGAACCTGATCCTGATCCTGGTGACTTTGACGAGGAAGAGGGACTAGAAGAAGGATTTGAGGAAGAATTTGAGTATGAGTTTGAGTATGAACTTGAGTATGAACTTGAGTATGAACTTGAGTATGAACTTGAGGAAGGGCTTGAAGAAGTGATTTAGAAGAATCGAACGAACAGCTAGGCTTAGCGAATTTTGAACTCATTGTAAACTAATAATCTTTGAATGAATATTCAAAATATTAAATATTTCCTTGACAATATATTGAAATAACTGCTGTAATAAGAGATAATAAGATAGTATTATTGATAATATAATACTATTTTTTTATTTCACGACATTTTAAAAGGCTGGAACATCTAATAATAGCCGAATACATTAGCAAGACTTTTAATTTTAGGAGAATAGTCCCAAGTTGTATGATTGTTGCTTTGAACGAAGGATATTTTATCGACAACTTTAATAGAAAAATAACTGATGTACTGATGTAAGGAAAGAGGGAGTAGAGTGCGCGAGGCGATAGCTACTGGGAAAAAATTGGAAGAGATTCGGGAGCAGTGGGCTGCGGAGTGGAGCTGTTCTCCGGAAGAACTAATAATTGAAGTACTGGAAAAACCAAGTCTTTTGAGAAGGAATTGGAAAGTAAAAGTTGCTTTGCCAGAGCCGCAGCAGACTGAGGCAGAGGAAAAAACTGTAATAGCATGGGACGGCCATAAATACATAATCAAACCGGGAAAAAAAGTGGAGACCGTTATCCCTTATGAGCCAGCCGGCAAACTGTTTTCCGGAGACGAAGAAGTTGTCACCGAGTTAACAGTTAATAAGGGGGTTTCCCTGGAGTTTTATCCGGTAAAAAGAAAAGGGGGCTTGACCTGGAATATCGAGGCAGACCCCGAGGGACATAAAGCCGTAGCTAAGGTAAGACATGGCCATGCCGGCTGCTACAAGATTGTTGAGGATATTCCGGATACCACCCGTCTTTATATAGAAAAGATTACATATTGGGAGCCTTCGTCTGAACCGGAAGAGGTTTTACATGAAGAAGATTTGAAAAAGGATTTGGCTGATAGAGGCATCGTTTACGGTCTAAAGCCTAATCTTTGGATTGACTTTTTAACCGTGGACGGTTGGGCCGACGTCGTTGTAGCTGAATATACACCACCGGTTCCGACTGTGCAGCCTCAGTTGCTCGATTATGTAGGCGAACCGGTTAGTAATAATGAACATGAGGATGAAGAGAAAGAACTTGATTTTGTCGATTACTTTGGTTCCAAATTGAGGATATGTCAAAAAGATGAAGTGTTGGCCGAAAAAATTCCAGGCAGCGAAGGAAAGCCTGGTATGGACATCTATGGCAATATTATTCCGGTCGAAAAACTTGTGGACTTCGAATTTAAATTGAAGAAAAATGTTTACTTATCTGAGGATGGACTTCAGGTTAAAGCGGCCTGCGCAGGTACTCCTGTTAGGGCGAATAAGTATACCTATTTAGTAGAAAATATCTATTATTTAAATAAAAGCGTCACCTTGGAAACAGGCAGTATTGATTTTCCCGGGGACGTTATTATCAGTGAAGACGTAACTGATGGGTTTTATGTTTATTCCGGTGGCAAGTTAGTGGTCAAGGGTGCGGTATCCGGAGCAACCCTTAAAGCTGAAACAGGGCTCACTGTCCAAAAGAATATCTTAGCCAGTAAAGTAATAGTGGGCGAAAGACATGTCTTCCGTTTCGAGCTTGTTGAGGGTTTACGAAATTTAGTTGAGGATTTAGGGGTCTGTATTGTCCAGGCGGACCAATTGCGAAAGGCTTCCGGAAATGAAAATGTAGGCCAGCTTTTAAAAATTTTGATAGAAAGAAAATTTATGAAGTTGCCCGAAAAAGCTGAACAGTTGCAAAAATTATTGTCTTTTAAAGATCCGGAATACGTGACTAAAGAACTTGAGCTAGCTGTTCAGACTGCTCAACAGTTTCTGGTCGGTTTAGGGCCTCTTAAATTAAAGGATTTGGACTTACTAAAAAACATTTTAAAGGTTATGGAACACTTTTTAACTACAAAAGGTGAGATCGTATCCTCTAATGTCCATTGTGAAACCACTTACGTTCAAAATTCAGAGATAAGTTGCGCCGGAGATTTTTTGTGCAAAAAGGGAATGTATAATTCTTCGCTTAAAGTTGAGGGCGATGTAACGATTAATGGAGTCTTCCGCGGAGGGACGATAAACTGCTCTGGAAATATTTATATTTGGGAGCTTGGTGGTTCTTCCATGAGTGCAACGGTAATCAAGGCCTTAAAGGATAGTAAAATTACAATAGAATATTGCCATCAAAATATAATGATATATGTGGGTAAGGAACTGGTCCGTATAGACGAACCTATGCAGAAAGTTGAAATTTATCGCGATAAATCGATGGTGCAGTTTGAAAAACTAAAATGGGATGGTAAAATTTAACGAAGTCTTTCTAATAGGCGACTGGCGTATGGAAGCAAGGGTAGGGCCAAGAGGGAGGTTATCAAGTTAAATATGGTATGGGCGTTTGCCACTTGCCTGCTCAGATTTCCTCCCAAAAGACTGATTATTTCAGCAGTCAGCTCGATCAGCGGATAGAATATCACCACGCCGAAAACATTTAACAACACATGAAAGAGGGCGACTCTTTGCGCTGCCCGCGCAGTAAAAACAGATACTAAGAGGGCCGTGAAACAAGTGCCAATATTTGCCCCAAAAATAAAAGCTAAAGAGGCTGGTAGGTTAAACCAGCCTTCTTCTGTTAAAATCATCGCTATTCCGGTAGCAGCGCTGGAGGAATGGAGCACAGCCGAAAGCACGGTGCCGGCCAGAATACTGTAAAGATAATTATTGTCGAGTTGGAGCAGGAATTTGCGAACAAAACCCATTTCGACTAACGGTGACATAGCAGCCTCAAGCAGTTCCAATGCGCCAAACATTGTCCCAAGGCCGGCGATTGCTAATAGCAAGTATCTTTTATTGCTTTTAAACAGTAAATAACCTCCTAATCCTGCCAAAATCAACCAGACGGAGATTTCACCCAGCGGAAAGGCCAGTAGCTGAGGGGTTAAAGTTGAACCGATATTGCTACCAAGGATAAGTCCCAGAGCATTTTGATATTTGAGCAGACCGGCATCGACAAAGGACACGGCCATTACGGTTAGAGCAGTGCTTGATTGTAAGAAACCAGTTAAGACTATGCCGCTAAAGAAACCCCTATTGGGGGTCGAAGTAAGTTTTAAAAGGACCTTAGCTAAATGGGAGCCGGCAAATCTATGGAGTCCGTCGCGCAAAATATACATTCCGACCAATAAAAAAGTCAGTCCCAAAACGGTTGCGATAAGGGCCTTAAGCATGGAGCTGCTCCTTTTAGTAATTTTAATCTATTAATTCTATTAAAAGGGGCAACTGCTAAGAACAGAAATAAAAAAACTTGCGGTAAACATTCCGCAAGTCAAAGAAAAGAGAGGAGTGGGGATAAAATTGGAAAACGTGAGACTATTTAAATTGTGTCCTTATTTAAAAAATAATATACACTCGGATTTTATTTTGCCGAAACAATCTGATTTTCCAAAACTAAGAAAATAAGTTATTATTATTTATAACGAAATTATGGTAATTTTTATATAGGGGGGCATATTTTGGATTCGGAAAAAATAAAGGAGATAGTTAAGGCTACGGTCTCCGGGTTTAAGCAAGGTTATCTCATTGTTAGGGCCCAAAAGCACAGAGAAATCAGTTTGAGGTATAATAACGGACAGATTGAAAGTCTCTTTACAGGCGATGAAAGTGGAATGGGCGTCCAAGCTTTTACGCCAGAGGGAGCAAGTGGTTTTGCCTCAGGCAATGTGCTAAGTTTAGAAAGAGCGGAAGAATTAGCCCAGAAGGCTTTAAAATTTGCTTATCTGAATCAAGGTATCGACTGTGAACGTAACACCAATATTTTTACAGTGGAACCGACTGTTGCTGATGTTCCAAGCTTGGCCAAGTTTTCTTTTGACCATTTTTCCCCGGCTGAGTTACAACAAATTGTTTCTGAAATTCATAACAGATTACTAACTATAAAAATTGAAGCCGGCAGTGTCGCTTGGCAGACGGTCTACAGACAATTGGAGGATTTTTGGTGTATCGGAAGGACGGATGGCACTCTAGTCTCTTTTACCGTACCGCGAGCTGTTTTACTCCATCAAGGGACAGTAAGAGATGACGGGTATGGTCAGAGTTTTTCTGTTAAACGCAGTGGTGTCGATGGAGAAATACTTCTGGCTGAGCAGGCTGATCGTAGTCTGCATTTACAGGCTGAGGATAAAGCCCGCTTTATTCATAGGGTATGTAAGGCGCCGCAAATCCCGACGGGCAGTTATCCGTTGGTTATTGACTATGGTTTGGCTAAGGGCCTTGCCCATGAGGCCTTTGGACATGCGGTCGAATCCGATTTGTTGGAAGAATCCGTTCTAGGTTTAGAGGGCAAGCTTCGAACGGGGATGGTTATCTCCAAATCGGGAGTAGATATTATCGACGGCCCGCTGGAACGAGATTGGGCTTATCAACCTTATTCTGCTAATGGGCAAATCAGAAAGACGGTTGCGATAGTAAAAGACGGGGTTCTACAACAAGGTTTGGGGGATATCTTTTCCGCAGCCAAAGCAGGTATGGAGATTACTGATGCTGCCAGGGTGGAATACTTCGGGTCCGTGCCGTTGCCCCGAATGACTAATATCAGACTGCTTGTTAAGGACAATATTCCGCTAAGTAATACTAAGAATTTAGATCAAGACATAAAAAATATAAGAGAAGCTTTGTTGAGTAGAGGAATGCTGGCGGAGGATTATCATTTTCTGCTTCTAGGCTATTGCGGTGGACAAGTCAATAGCAGAACAGGTGACTTTGTTTTTCAATGTGATGGGGCTGTCAATTTAGCTGATCCGGAGCTAACGGTTTATCAAGCAGGAATTTTCAGCGGTAAAATTTTAGCGGTTTTGGAAGCGGTAAACTATAGCCTTGGTTCAGCTCAATACGATGCTATAGGAACTTGTGGCAAGGCTGGCCAAATGGTTCCTTCAAGCGGTGGGGGAAGTGGATACATTATGTTGGAAAAAAATGAGAATGTAAAGATAGGGGGCAGTGCCAATGACTAACGGTCTGCGTACAATCTTGCCCGAAATTCTTACAAAGGCCCAACAGGACTCTATCGGAATTTACCCCTTAAGAGCTTGGAGGGTGTCTTTTCAGCAATCCCAAATGATTACCCTTGGAATCAAAAATAATGTAGGGGGTAGTGTTTACAGACCTCCGACCTATAAAAGCTCGGAAAGTGCCTCCCTGTTTTTAGTTTGGAAGGATGGTAAATGTACCAAAACAAGGATGAACACACCTGCGGAAGGAAAAGTGTCTGACTGGGATGAACAGCTCAAATCTTGGCGACTGGCAGCCTTTGCAGATCCCTATGCCCAAGAGATTCCGAAGCCGGCAGTATTCCCGCAAGTTCAACTGGCTTCTGAAGATATTTATAAAGTAATAAGCAGAGATAATGATTATATATTTCAACAACAGGAAAGGATTCTTCGTAATCACCCTGCAGGAGCTCAAACCAATGCCAGTATTAAGGCTTTTTGGGGACGAAATTTTCTTTACACATCTACCGGAATAGATCTGGACTACGAGGAAAGCAGGTACGCGCTATCTTGGGCCTTCGACAGTCAAATAGCTCAAACTTTCGCCCAAAGACGTTTGCCCACTGGGCAGGAATTTTTAGAGCTCTGGCAGGACTCTATAGCTAAGTATTCTGCAATTCAAGAAGCAGGAACACCGATCAGCGAACGTACTTTGGTAGTCCTGGCTCCTTCGGTGGTGGAACAAATGATTGGCCAATATTTAGTGCCTAATTTTAGCGGGGAAAAAATTATTCAGGGGCAAAGCAAATTTAAAAAGGCTGACTTCACAAAGAAAAAAGAAGTTTTTGCTCAGAGCCTGAGTCTGGAAATAAATCCCCTTAGACCCTACCACTGGGAAAGCTATTTGGTTACCGATGAGGGAATTCCGGCGACTCGCACGGAGTTAGCCTTAAATGGCCGTTTAAATTCTCCGTACTTAAATGTTAAGAATGCCAATCGTTGGGGGCTTGTTCCGACAGCAATCCCCGCTGGTGCTTCCAGTATTATTTTAAAATCCGCTAAGCAGGTCACTTGGCAGCAGATGCTAAGCCAAATTGAAGATGGTGTGCTAGTTTTGTCCGTCTTAGGAATCCATACTCAAAATCCGGTTGCCGGTAATTTCTCGCTTTCCGCACCTACTTGTATCAGAATCCGGCAGGGTAAATTAGCGGGAAAGGTTAGTTTGCGAATAAACGGTAATATCTGGGATGTGCTGCAATCTGAAAATACAGCCTATGCCCAATCGCCACTTTACGATGAACCTTATATGCTTGTAGAGTGCATAGCGGAAAATATCTAAAATATAAAGTTAGATATATAAATTTTGACTAAAAGTATCTTAAAGGAGTTTAATATGCTTGATTTACACGTACATTTATTAGGACATTTGGATCGGAAGGCCAATGCTGAGAATATTCGTTCTTTTTTGGAGCAGGCTAGGGCTTCTAATTTAACCCAGATCGGCTTTGCGGATCATGATATGTATTGGGAAGATCTTCAGCTCGACCTTATTAGGAAAGTTGCTGAAGAATATCCTGATTTGCAGGTAAGGGTTGGTTTGGAAGTGGATTATCAGGAAGATCAGGAACCACAGATTAAACAATTGATAGCTTCTTATCCCTTTGATTATGTGATCGGTTCGGTTCACCAATTAGCCGGCTGGTATTTTGATATGCCGGAAGAGGAAGAAAAGCATCGCTACTATGATTCGGATAAATACTATCGGGAGTATTTTAATGCTATCGAAAAGGCAGCTTCAAGCGGTTTGTTCGATATAATAGGTCATCTTGATTTAATAAAAATCTTTAATATGCGTCCGCAGGCAGATGTTAGAACTCTTGCGGCAGCTGCGCTGAAAACCATAAAAGAACAGGGTTTAGTTGTCGAGATTAACACTAACGGGCGCTACAAGCCGGTTAGGGAATTCTATCCTGAGCTTAAACTGATTGAAACCATGAAGGAGATGGGTATTCCCTTTACTCTAGGCTCCGATGCTCACTCCCCTCTCGCGGTAGGCAGGGATCTTTCCGAAGTCTGCGGTATGCTCAAAGATTTGGATGTCCATCAAGTAACAGGCTTTAAACAGCGCAAAGCCCAGATAATAGCCATTTGACAAATTTAATCAAACTTCCTAGATCCCGTTTGTTAAAAAATAAGCAAAATATTTAAAAAAGCTGTTTATTTTTCGATTAATTGTAAATACTAGTTAATGAAAACTTTAGCAAAACTTTGTACACAATAACACAAACGGGGGATCTAATATGATAGAAAAATGTCGTTCTTGTGGTCATGAGCATCACGATATCTCTAAAGTTCTGTTTCGACGTAATCACGTGAGTAACCGTATGCTTCCATACTGTTCTTTTTGTCTGCGCAGGCTTTACAAGGTGCCTTATAGACCGACCAGCAAGCTTTCCTAGCGACTACTAACCTATGATATTTTATTTTCCGAAATTCTACTGATCACAAATATTGAAAATTGTATTGCCTTTTCCTTCACACTTTGATATAGTTTCTTTGGAAATGGCTGAAGGAGGAGGTTTGAGCATGTACGTAATCACAGACGAATGTACCATGTGTGCTAGTTGTGTAGATGAGTGTGCAGTTGACGCAATTAGTGAAGGCGATGACAAGTACGTCATTGATCAGGACGTATGTGTGGAATGCGGAGCTTGCGCCGATGCTTGCCCAACTGGTGCAATTATTGAAGAATAAGCTTCTGAAGGTATAGGAATGAGATTCTTAAGAGACTGTCTTGTTAATGATTTAACAATCATTGATAAGACAGTCTCTTTATTAGAAATATTCTTCCAAAATCATTGACTTCTGCGAAGTAGAAGTTATAATAAAAGCATAATTTAAATTGAATATAAACAGATAATTATATTAAGAATAATTATGAAAGCTGGCTAACAATAACTTTTTAAATTGAATGATAGAAGTTATAATGATTAAGTACTTAAGATGTTGCAATGAATTGCTGCAATTTGCTCTAGCTCGATCATATAAGGAAAGGAGAGATGGAAAGTGGACGCAATAGAAATTCTTAAAAGCTTAAAAGATAAAGGGATACGTTTTACACCCCAGCGACAGGCCATTTTAGAATATCTTTTAAGTACTGACACTCATCCGACAGCGGAAGAAATATACAAGCAGGTTAAACAGAAATTTCCGGGAGTCAGCCTTGGGACAATTTACAATACACTGAACATGTTAAAAGAGCATAATTATATTCTCGAATTGCCTTGCGGAGACATGTCCAGCAGATTCGACGGTAATCCTGTTAACCATTACCATGTAATGTGTACCCAGTGTAGTAAGGTTGTAGATTTTCACAATGGGCTTATTGATATGGATGAGCTCGCAGCTGAAAAAACCGGCTTTGAGATCCATACTCATAGTCTTATCTTCTATGGAGTATGTCCAGAGTGTCAAAATATTAATTAGGACTATATTTTTAATCACAAAGATTATATATTTTATAGATTCTGTTTATTTAAAAACCGGAGCTTTGCCGGTTTTTCTTATTGCTGTAGAGTTGTGTGCTTGCAGGTTTTTTTCGACATTTCTCGAATTTTAATATAAGAATAGTATGCAGAAGCTTAGCTGCGGAAGAACGATAATGGGAAATATTTGTAGTAGGAGCTATGGTTTTATGTTTAAACGAGCTTCATTATTTATTTTAGGCATAGCGGCAGCAGTCATTTTAACCTTAATTTTTGCTTGGCAGGAGCTTCCGGCCCAGGAATTATACAGCGACAGTCCGGTGATAACAGCCCAGAGAATCACTCAGGATCTCAGTGGGAAGTGGAACAGTTATTCATCGTTGCGGCAAGCCTGGCTTCAGGAAACTCAGTTTGGAAATAACCCTCAGAAGAACGGTCTAACCGGGGGCGACAGTATAGTGCTGCCTTCCGATCAAAGCTTTCGGGTGGTTGCCAAAAAGTTTAAAGTATCAGGTATCTGGAGTTTTAAAACGGCCCAATTAGTACTGGATGGCGTTTATGGTAAAGCTAAAGTTTTTTTAAACGGCATTGAGGAAATAAACTATCTAGGGGAAATCGAAGGGCTTGGTGGAACATACACCATTGATATTCAACCTACCAGATTGGATTATGGCCAGGAAAACATCCTTTATATTCAGTTAAGCTCGGATTCTATTCATCAAAAAAAACTTTTTGGCTGGTTACTTCCGGCTCAGAATAAAATTATAGGGCAAATCCAATTGCAGGCAGTACCGGAATCGACAGTAGATGTGGCCAAAACATCAGTTTCTTATGATCAGGAGAAAAAACAGGCTATAGTAAGTATATGGTTAAAACACCATCTTACGTTGGATTATGCACCCTGGGCTCTCAGTGCAGAAATTAGGGAGCAGGATAGGGTTGTAGCTGAGTGCTTAATGCCGTTGAATTCTGACGGTAATTTTGAACAGCAAGTGGATTTAATTTTCGACTTACCCGATGTTAAATTTTGGAGTCCGGCTGCGCCGTTCCTTTACAATCTGAGAATCGTATTGACTAATGAGCGCGGAGATCATGACAGTATTCAGCTGCCCATTGGCTTCAGCAATATTATTTCTACACCGGATAACTGGGTGATTAATGGTAAGCCGTTCAAGGTAAACGGGGAAATTTTAACTTGGCAGCAGGAAACCCTTATCCGTAACCAACAACAAATCGAAAACTATTTGCAAAACTTAAAGAGCAAAGGGATTAATGTTTTATATTTTTTAAACTTTTTCCCAAATGAGGCCTGGCTCTATGCTGCGGATAAGCATGGAATTGGGGTCTGGCTGGAGCTGCCCGTAGCGTTTATGCCGGCAGGGACCGATCTCTATTGTCAAGAATTGGAGGACTTGCTTCGAATTGCCGGTAGACACCCCTGTGTTCTAGCTTGGACGGTGGCTAAAGGTCTGGAACCTTCCCGAGAAGCCGCTAACTATTTAAACCAAATAGAGGCTCAGCTAAACGGGCTACCCGCTTATAATCTGTCATATTTTTCGGCTGGAGCTAAGGGCTCCGGCTCAGGGGAGCTTATAATTTACCGGGACAGCTTACAGGGGGAATGGGGCAACTTAGCTTTAAGCGACGCTTTTTTAGGCAGTGCTGACTCGGAAAAAACAGTTGATCAAAAGATGCTGATTATTGCTATTTGCTGGCTTATGTGGCTTATGTTAGTAAGTATTCAGAATTTAAGAAGCTTTGGTTGGAACTATAAGGAATTGTTCAACCCGAATCCTAAGCGGAGGATTCGCCGGGCTTTTACTTGGAGCTTATTGGCTTTAATCAGTCGCAAAATCACTATGGCCAGCTATCTAATCTATTTGCTTTATTTGTTACCGGAACGGTATTTTATTTGGCTGCCGTACAACTTTAGCTTCTGGACGGAACTAAAGCACCAGTCCCCCTTTATTCTTGGGCTATTTTTGACCGTAGTATTAATTCTACTTAGATTATTCAGCGTAGGAATGGCTGCTCAGTCTTTTTCGAAGCGGCCGGGAACGCTTGGCCTTTGTTGCTGGCTGGAAAGAAGGTATATTTGGTTTTTCCTCTTTGGAATTGCCTGTTTGGCAGTATTGAAATTTAGCTTGCCTTGGTATGTTCCGCTTTTACTCTATGTTTTAATGTCGATAATTCTGTTTCCTGTTCGCGTAAGGGATGTTCGACGCGCCGGTGGAAAATATCTTTGGTTTGCCCGAATCCCTTTTACCGTTTTAATCATATTAAGCGTGACTATAGTTATACATTTTAAAGATTTTCATTATTTGCTAAAGCTCGTTCTCCCGGAAATCAAGTTTACTCTGCCGGAGGATCTTACTTCCTGGTTCAAGAACCTAATTGCAAGGCTAAAGGCATAGCATTGCTTTGTCTAACCATACTATTTATAATAAATACAAAAGAGATTAATACTAAAAGAAATTAAAATATAGAAATTAAAATATAGAAATTAAAATATAAGAAATCGAGATATAAGAAATTGAAAATCAAAATGTTCATAGTTGAATTTATAGAGTTAATTCAAAAATTATACGAAGGAGGCAAATAAGATGATTAACAAGGATATGTTGGTCGGACAAGTGCTCAAGGATTATCCGGAAACCGCTGAGGTTTTTCGGGCGCTCGGAATGCATTGTCTAGGTTGTCCGTCTTCGGTATTGGAAAGCGTAAAGGATGCTGCGCAAACCCATGGTAAGGACCCGGACGCTTTAGTTGAAGAACTGAACGCAGCTATAAAAAAATAGATTCAGCGTTTTCAATCCGCAAATTGCTCGTTTAGGGGGTGATCGGGTGTACGGCTTGGTATTAGAAGGAGGTGGAGCTAAAGGCTCCTATCAAATAGGAGCAGTTAAGGCTCTACGGGAATTAGGAATTCAGTTTGAGGCTGTGGCCGGCACCTCTATCGGGGCACTAAATGGAGCCATGATTGTTCAAGAACAATTGGATAGAGCCTACGAGCTTTGGTATAATATATCGCCTTCCCAAGTTTTTAACATAGAGGAAAGCCGGCTGGATGAGTTAAAAAATTTGGAGATAACCCATGACGGCTTACATTACTTTTTGCATAAAGCTAAGGAAATAGCTCAAAGTAAAGGTCTAGACATTACTTTTATTAAAAAACTCCTCTATGAAGTTGTAGATGAACAGAGACTCAGAAACTCCAAGATGACCTTTGGTTTTGTGACGATATCCTTATCTGATTGGAAGCCGCTAGAACTTTTTCTGGAGGATATTCCGGAAGGTAAAGTGGTAGAATATTTATTAGCCAGTGCTAATTTACCGGCCTTTAAGCAAGAAAAACTCGATGGGAAGTTTTTTATGGATGGCGGCTTTTACGATAACTTACCTTTGAATATGCTAATTCGCAAAGGCTATAAGGATATTATTGCGATAAGGACAAAAGCCTTAGGCCGCACCCGGCGCATAGCGGATCGGCGGGTTAAGGTCAAGTATATTGCCAGTGATGAGAACCTAGGTGGAATATTGGATTTTAATAAAGAACAGGCCAGGCATAATCTTTTGCTGGGCTATTATGATGCTTTAAAAATCTTTAAAGATTTACGCGGGCGAAAATACTATGTAGAGCCAACTGACGACGAAGAGTTGTTTATGAACTTCTTGTTGGCTCCGGGTGAACAAAGTATTACTCGCTTGGGAAGAACCCTGGGACTAAGGGGTATTCCGTACCGTAGACTGATGTTTGAACATATCATCCCACGACTTATTACTTTACTTGATTTGGAAAAAGAATGCAGCTATGAAGATTTGGTTATAGCTATCCTCGAGTATATTGCTTTAGAATACGAGCTGAATCGTTTTAAGGTCTATTCATTTGAAAGCTTTTTAGATGAAATCAGAAAGGCCCTTAATGGCAGACCACCTTTCGGAAGTGAAGATAACGCGAAATTGCCCAGCTTTGTCCGTTATAGCGATGTCCTCTCCAGAGCGGTTAAAGATCGGATGCTCCACGAAATAATCAGAGAATTATTTGGAGAGTACCTGCAAAAGGATTGGAGTCATTAGCTTAAAACAAAACTAAAAATGGCTGAAAGCCTTTAGAACTAAGAAATAGGGACTAAGTTCCTATTTTTTTTATTCTTTTTTAATTCTTGCAGGAATTTGGCAAGTGAATGGAGAATAAGTGGAGAAAAGTGGGGTAAAGTGGTAGACAGTGAGATCTTAGTGGGGTGAAAGTTATGTTTATGGGGGAATTCCTCCATACAATCGATGCCAAAGGTCGTTTAATTATACCGGCCAAATTTCGGGAAGCTCTTGGCTATAGATTTATTGCCACTAAGGGACTTGATAACTGTCTGTTTCTTTATCCAGAAGATGAGTGGAAAAATTTCGAAGAAAAATTAAAAAAGCTTCCGGTTTCTCAACCTAATGCCCGGCAGTTTGTTCGTTTCTTTTTTTCCGGGGCGGCTGAATGTGAATTTGATAAACAGGGGAGAATTTTATTACCTGCTAATTTAAGAGAATACGCCGGCTTGGAGAAGGATGTTATGGTAGTCGGCGTTATGAACAGGATCGAAATCTGGGATGCCGCAAGGTGGAAAGAATACAGTGAGCAGGCCGAGCAGAATTATGAAAGCGCTGCTGAATCTCTGGTTGATTTAGGCATTTGAGAAAGGAATTTAGAAAGTGGGATTTGAGCATAAAAGTGTTTTGCTGGAAGAAACAGTGGATTTGGTTTTGACCAAAACGAACGGTCGTTATGTGGACTGTACGCTGGGGGCGGGCGGTCATTCGGCCGAGCTGTTACGGAGGCTCGGCCCGGAAGCTGAATTAATCTGTTTGGACCAGGACGAAATAGCAATAACTAATGCCCGCTCGAAATTTGCAACCGATCAGAGGGTGAAAATATATCAACAAAATTTTGTGAATCTGGAAAGTGTTTTAAAGGTAAACGGCCTATTGCCGGTAGACGGTATTATGTTCGATTTAGGGGTTTCATCCCCTCAACTCGATGAAGCGGCGAGGGGTTTTAGCTATATGCAAGATGCTCCGCTGGATATGCGCATGGACCGTCGAGTTAAGCTAACTGCTGAAATTATCGTCAATAGCTGGGAGCCTGAGGATTTAATCCGAATCATTCGCGATTACGGCGAAGAAAAATGGGCAACGCGAATAGTTAAATTTATCGTCGAAGCTCGCCAGAAGGGACCGCTTAAAACAACAGGCCAGTTGGTTGAGATAATTAAAAATGCTATTCCGGCTGCTGCCCGTCGGGAAGGACCACATCCGGCCAAACGCACTTTTCAAGCTTTGAGAATAGCGGTTAATCAGGAACTCGAGGTACTGGAAAAAGCTTTGGACCAGGCGTTGATTTGCCTTAGCGCCGGGGGTCGACTGGCAGTCATTACCTTTCACTCATTGGAAGACAGAATCGTTAAAAATAAATTTCAGTCTTGGCTTGGGCGTTGCAGCTGTCCGCCATCATTCCCAATCTGTAAATGTGGGGCTAAACCCTTAATAAAATTGGTGAGCCGTAAAGCGATTGTACCATCCAAACAAGAAATAACCCAAAACCCAAGAGCTCGAAGCGCCAAATTACGGGTCGCTGAGAAACTACCGGTTTAATTGGTCTAAATAGGAGGGAAGTAGAATACCATGTTAATGGCACAGAGGAAATCAGAATACTATGATGAGATGTTTGTTGCTGATTACAGCGCAAAACAGGAGCCAAATTTAAAAAGTACCAGAAAAGCTACTTCATCCTCGCAGAAGAAGATTTCTCAGGCGCAGAAAGCCAAGTTTCAGGCTCTGGTCGTAATGTTGGTTTTTATAGGAGTTTTTGGACTTATAGGAGCTAAAACCGTAGAGATAACTATAGTAAAAGCTGCAGAACTCAATTCATTAGAAAAGGAAATTCAGACCCTTAGTTTGGAAAACGACTTATTACAAGTTGAGGTAGATAAGTTGCGTTCTGTCGCAAGGATCGAAGAAGTAGCTTTAGCTATGGGGATGGAAAAACCCGAAGGAACAATTTATATTGCAAGCACTTTAATGTCGTCACCGGAGAAAAATGTAGGGGTAGAGCAAACTCTACAGACTGCTGCAGTCCAGACCGAAGGTGAAGCCGATTCCTTGCTAGACAAAATCTTTAAAGTCTTTACCAATTTTTTTGCCTCAACGCAAAGATAGCAGTAGGTCGATAGGCTTAATCTACCCCTATTTGGGGGTAGATATTTTTATGGTTCAATTGTTAAAGCTGAGAAAAAGAGTGGTTTTTCTTTTTGGGATCTGCAGTATTTTTATGCTGGTTTTGATTATAAGATTGGGTTTTATTCAGTTAAGAGAGGGACCTTTTCTCAAAAATCTAGCCGATGAGGAACATTTTAGGGGGGTTCCGGTTGCTGCAAAAAGGGGAAATATAGTTGATTGTAACGGGAATATATTAGCTATGAGTGTCAGCGCGGAAACAGTTTATGCTGTGCCGGCTGAAGTCAGAAAATCAGGCCGCCAGGAAGAAATTGCCGCTGAATTGGCGGCCATTTTGGATATGGACAAAGCTAAGGTCTTGGAGCGGATTACCAAGCGGACCTCTTTAGAATATGTAAAAAAGAAGGTTCCGGCTGAAGCAGCAGCTAAGATAAAAGAATTGAACCTACCGGGCATAGGGGTGGTTGAAGATAGTGTCCGCTTCTATCCGAATGGTTCTCTTGCAGCTCATGTCCTAGGTTTTACTGGGATAGACAGTCAGGGTTTGGAAGGTATTGAACACTCCCGAGATAAAGAATTAACTGGCCAGCCTGGAAGTATACTGACCGAATATGGGGCTAACGGTATTAAAATTCCTGATGCGGAACATGAATTTATTCCGCCGATTCAGGGTAATACGGTTAAATTAACCATAGATAAAAATATCCAAGCCTTTGCCGAACGAGAGCTGGCTAAGTTGATGGCCGGGCAGGGTACCAATATGGAAGGAGTCGTTCCGAAAAGTGCGTCAATCTTGGTTATGGAACCCTCGACAGGCAGAATGCTGGCCATAGCCTCAACCCCGACCTTTGATCCCAATAATTATCAGGCTTCGGACCCCAGTACCCGCCGCAATATAGCGATCCAAAACGGTTATGAGCCTGGCTCTACTTTTAAGATTATTACCCTAGCAGCAGCTTTAGAGGAAAAAAAAGTAGGTTTAAATGATAGATTTACAGACCCGGGCTTTACGACTATTCTCGGCAAGAGAATCCGTTGTTGGAAGGCGGGAGGGCATGGGACCCAAAATACCGTTCAAATAGCGGAGAACTCCTGTAACCCTGGCTTTGTTGAACTAGGGCAAAGACTTGGTATGGATAACTTTTATAAGTACCTTATTGGTTTTGGCTTTGGTAGCAAGACCGGTATTGAAATGTCCGGCGAGGCCAAAGGAATTCTCGCCAATAAGAAAAAGGCCACGGCCTTGGATTTGGCTACCATGTCCATTGGCCAAACGAACAACGTAACCCCTATTCAGTTAATAACAGCGGTCTCAGCTGTGGCTAACGGGGGAGTTTTGCTAAAACCTCAGTTAGTGCAAGAAATAATCTCGCCGACCGGCGATGTGTTGGTGCCTTTTCAAAAGGAAGTAGTCCGCAGGGTTATCTCCGAATCGACTTCCAAAACTGCCAGGGAGATTTTAGAGTCAGTTGTAACCAACGGGACCGGTAGGAGGGCTTTTCTGCCTGGATACAGGGTTGCCGGCAAAACAGGAACTGCCCAAAAGGTTGGCCGCGGAGGTTATATTCAAGGGGAATATGTGGCCTCATTTATTGCCTTTGCCCCGGCAGATAACCCCAGACTTACAGTTTTGGTGGTAATTGACGGTGTTCCCTTCTACGGAGGGGTAGTGGCTGGACCGGTTGTGCAAGCGATAATGCTCGATTCGTTAAAATATTTGGGTGTAGAGCCCGATCCTACCGCTCCTTTAGCTCCGGGCACTCCGATGTACGGAGTGGAATTCCCACCGGTTAAAGAGGCTGCGGTGGTGCCTTCAGTCTTAGGCCATACCCCGCAGGAGGCAGAGCAAATTCTTAAAAAAGCCGGATTCAAGGTTGTTATGGAAGGTGTTGGCCCCAGGGTCATAGATCAGATTCCCCATGGAGAGGCAGAAGTTGAAAAAGGGTCGACGGTGCTGCTTTACCTCGGTGCGGAACCTGGGCAGGCCGCTATAGCTCCGTGGCGAGAGGTCTACGACCCGGATGTTGAAGCCATAGAAAGCTTTGGGCCAAGAATTCCGCTAATAATGAATCAGGAATTACTTGAATAAAATCGAGTGCAGACCTAAAATATTAATTGTTTTAGGTCTGCCAATGCTTAAAACTGTTTATAATAGAATAAGAAATATAAGAAAAAAGGTATTTGCTAAAAATATTCTACGCTTAACTTCTTGGGGGAAGGTGAAATATGTGTCAATTAAATTCCCAACCTTAAGGGATATTGCCGAAAAGCTTCCAGATGTTCAAATAATAGGGGATATGGAAGTAGAGGTTAGTGGAATTTCCCATGATTCGAGAGAAATAGTTCCCGGAGATATTTATGCCTGTATACCCGGTTTTAAAGTTGACGGTCATGATTTTGCAGTTGCTGCTCAGAAAGCCGGAGCGGCAGCTTTGTTGGTTGAACGTTTTTTAAAGTTGGACATTCCCCAACTTAAAGTGGAGAGCACCCGCCAGACAGTTGGCCGGGTAGCCGCAGAGATTTATGGTTATCCTTCTCGCCGGCTTAAGCTGATCGGAGTAACCGGTACTAACGGTAAAACTACTGTGACGCACTTGGTAGAAAGGATTGCTCGGTTGGCCGAAGAAAAGACTGGAATGATAGGAACTTTAGGGGCCAAAATAATGGAACAAGAAATTCCCTGCCAGCATACAACGCCTGAATCTACGGATATTCAAAAATTGCTACATAAAATGGTGGAGCAGAAGGTAAGGATTGCTGTGATGGAGGTTTCCTCTCATGCCCTGGACTTAGGTAGGGTAAATGGCTGTTTTTTTCAGGCAGGAATTTTTACTAACCTATCCCAGGACCACTTGGATTACCACCAGGATATGCAAAAATACCTCCAGGCCAAATCCTTGCTGTTTGCCGGAATGAAGCAGGACAGTAAGCAGTTTGCTGTTTTAAACGCCGATGACCCTTCCTGTACTTATCTCCAAAGTCAGGCTGCTTGCCGCTATGTGACCTATGGGGTGGATTCAGCGGCAGATTATAAAGCTGAAGAGTTAGAACTTACGGAGCGGGGAGTGGAGTTTAAGGTTAAGTATAAGGGTAATGAAAGTACAATTTTTTATCCTACGCCCGGTAAATTCAGTGTCTATAATGCTTTAGCGGCTTTTGCCTGGGGAATTGAAGCCGGATATTCGAATGAAATAATAACCAAGGCTTTAAGGGAAACGCAGGGAGTGCCCGGGAGATTTGAAAGTATCCGTAAAGGACAGCCTTTTCTGGTAATTGTCGACTATGCTCATACTCCCGATGGTTTGGTCAATGTGCTTTCAGCAGCTCGGGAGATAAGTGCCGGAAGAATAATTACGGTCTTTGGCTGTGGCGGAGATCGTGACCGGACCAAACGACCTTTGATGGGCCGGGCTGCAGCCGAATATAGCGATTTTGTCATTGTCACCTCAGATAATCCACGAACTGAAGATCCGCAAGCTATTATCGAAGATATTCTTCCGGGGATTGCCAAGGTTGACTATAAAGTAATTGTTGATCGCCGGCAGGCCATAGTTCAGGCCTGTTCAATTGCTAAGCCGGGTGATACCATAATAATCGCCGGCAAAGGGCACGAGGATTATCAAATAATCGGCTCTGAAAAAATTCATTTTGATGATAGAGAAGAAGTTGAAAAGGCTTTGAGGGGAATGGGTTATGTTAAATAGCGGTAAAATTGCCGAGATACTAGGCGGAACCTTACAAGGTTCGCCGACGGTTCCTTTTTTGGGTTGTGCAATTGACAGCAGAAGGGTCCAACCCGGTGAGATGTTTGTAGCCCTTGCCGGTGAAAATACAGACGGACATAAGTTTATCCCGAATGCTTTAGAGGCAGGAGCAGGAATAGTTCTTGCTGAACGCCGGAGGTTGGGAAAAAACGAATCCTTTGAGCTTTCTGCTTCCCAGGTCTTAATAATTTGTGAGGACTCGTTAGCATCTTTACAACAACTGGCCAAATATTGGCGCCAAAAGCTAAATTGCCAGGTAATCGCTATTACCGGCAGTAATGGCAAAACTACTACGAAGGATATGGTTGCTGCAGTTTTGGCCCAAAGATTTAAAGTTCATAGCAATCTGGAAAACCAAAATAACGAATTAGGTTTACCGCTCACTATCTTAAAGGCGCCTAAGGACACTGAGGTGCTGGTTTTGGAGATGGGCATGAGAGGACTTGGGCAAATAGCTGAACTCTGCGCTATTAGTAGCCCTAACCTCGGGATTATTACCAATATCGGAACCACTCATCTGGAATTGTTAGGTTCTCAGGAAAATATAGCCAGAGCAAAGTGGGAACTCATCGAAAGCCTTCCGCTGGATGGAACGGCCATCCTTAATACCGAAGACTATTTCAGTATGAAAAAGGCCAAAACTCTAGGTGCAAAGAAAATTTTCTACGGAATAACAGGCAAATATGCCCAACCTGACCTTTACGGAAGCGCCATCCGGCCGGAAGGAATGAATTCCACTTCTTTTTTGGTGACTATAAATCAGGAAAAATGTTCGGTAAAACTACCTTTACCCGGTGAACACAATGTGCTGGATGCTCTAGCAGCGTTAGCTGCCGGTTATGTTTGCGGTGTTCAGTTAGAGGATGGAGCTCGGGCTTTGGAAAACTTTCAGCTTTCCAAAATGCGTTTGGAATTTTTGCCGGGCCTTTTCGGTAGCACTTTAATTAATGATGTCTATAACGCCAATCCTACTTCGATGAAAGCATCCCTTAAAATTTTGGCAGAGCGTGGGGGTAATAAGACTATTGCTGTGTTGGGCGAAATGTACGAACTCGGCGCTCTGGCTCTGGCTGGTCATCGGGAGGTCGGACAGGCGGTTGCCGAATTAGGAATTAAACAACTGGTGACTGTCGGAAAACTGGCCGAGGATATTGCCCAGGGAGCGTGGGATGCGGGATATCAGAAATCGCGGACCCATGTTTGTCCGGATTGGGAACAGGCAGTAGGTGTTTTACAACAACTTTTGGAACAAAGTGAAGCAGGAGCGTGGGTGCTGCTTAAAGGCTCCAGGGGCATGAAAATGGAAAGGATAAGTGAAAAAATCAGAGAAAGGAACTAGTAAGGGTGACAGAGCAAATCTTTTGGGCTATGGGACTAGCCCTTTTGATAAGTTTAATAGTTGGACCTTTTTTAATTCCGCTTTTGCGGGCCCTTAAATTTGGCCAGAGTATTCGGGATGACGGACCGCAAAGGCATTTAGCCAAAGCAGGCACTCCGACCATAGGCGGGTTGATTTTTTTAAGCGGAATTGTGCTTGCTGTTTTAATAGTGGCTGAACGCCCTTATTCGCCGGGACTTTTAATTTTGCTCGGTATCACTCTGGGCTTTGGTTTGGTAGGCTTTTTGGATGACTTTTTGAAAGTGGTACGCAAGCATAATCTGGGCCTTAGAGCCAAACAAAAATTGATGGCTCAGTTTTTGCTGGCGTTAATTCTAGCTTGGGCTTCAGCTGTTTTTTTGGGTAGAGGGACTATAGTAGGTGTTCCTTTTACCTCTCTTACTTTGGATTTAGGCATATTTTATTACCCCTTGGTGGCTTTGGTCGTTGTAAGTGCGACCAATGCCGTGAATCTGACGGATGGGCTGGACGGCCTGGCCGCAGGTTGTACGGCCTGGGCAGCGGTTGGTTATATACTGATTGCCCTTTTGGCTGGGAAAGCAGGAATCTTGGAAGCCATGGCGGTGAATTCCGGCGATTTGGCCATATTTGCCGCTGCTTTAGCCGGGGGCTGTGTCGGTTTTTTGCGTTTTAATATCTATCCGGCCAGAGTTTTTATGGGGGATTGCGGCTCTTTAGCTCTCGGCGGCGCTTTGGCTGGTTTAGCCGTTTTAACGAAAAGCGAGCTCACATTGATTATTTTGGGTGGGGTCTATGTTCTCGAAGCTTTATCCGTTATTATTCAAGTTATCTCTTTTCAGACCAGGGGCAAAAGGGTTTTTCGGATGAGCCCGCTGCATCATCATTTTGAGCTCGGTGGCTGGAAGGAAAGTAAAGTGGTCAGTGTTTTTTGGCTCGCGGCTGCGATTTTTGCTGCCCTTGGGGTTTGGTCCTATTCGTTTATGGTGCTTTAGCCCTGTGCCATTTGGGGGTTTAAAAGATAGTTGATTGTGTTAAAGTATATCCGTAGGGGGAAAATTTATGGATTTAGCCGGGAAAAGAGTATTGGTGGTCGGTGCCGGAAAAAGCGGCTTAGCGGCGGTTCGAAAACTCTTGTCCATGAAAGCCGAAGTCTTTTTGACTGATAAGCAATCCTTGAGCAAACTTCAGGGTGTAAAGGAATTAGCTTTAAGCGCCCAACAACTTATCTTAGGTCAGGAACCTGATCTCGATCACTTACAGCCTGATTTAATTGTGCTTTCCCCGGGAGTTTCTCCCGAGCTTCCTTTTATCCAAAAAGCTCTAAAGCAGAAGCTTCCGGTCTGGAGCGAAGTCGAATTGGCTCTACGGGCTACTCCGGCGACTGTAGTCGGGGTTACCGGCAGTAATGGAAAAACAACCACTACCACTTTGCTGGGCGTTTTAGCCCAAGCAACCGGCAAAAAAACCACTGTGGCGGGGAATATCGGAACGGCTTTAAGCGGCCTTGTGGATAATCTGAACCAGGGCGACATCATTGTTGCGGAATTATCCAGTTTTCAATTAGAACTGATTCAGA
>JAAYSI010000242.1 GCA_012524045.1 Peptococcaceae bacterium
TTATTACCCGGACTATCTCTCTTTTTACAATTCCTTTACTGGTTTGAGGATCTTCAACTTGTTCACAAATAGCAACCTTATAACCCGAAGAAACAAGCTTTTGAATGTAGCTTTCTGCCGAATGATAAGGCACACCACACATCGGTATTTTGGTCCCTTTTCCTGCATCACGTGCTGTCAGTACAATATCTAAAACTGGTGCGGCAATCTCGGCATCTTGCCCAAACATCTCATAAAAATCACCAAGCCTGAAAAATAAAATAGCATCGGCTGAAGTTTTTTTGATTTGTTCGTATTGTCGGAGCATGGGCGTTGTCATTAAATATCACACTTTCCTTGTGATGGGCAGTCCCTACAAGAATAAATTTCATCATTAATATCGCTATCCAAAGCCCCCATCAACACATCATTTATTTCTTGTAACAATTTTGTGAATCTCTGGTAAGCATCGATATAATCTAGTATTAAAGGGTGGTTCTCGACCTTAGCTTCGATAAATTCAATGGATCGTTCATCTTTTTCTGAAAGTGGTTTTCCGGCTTTTTCAAGCTCTTGAATCCTATTATATACTCTTAGCCAACGCTCAGTTAAGTCATTGGCGACCTTATCCTGTCTAATTCGTTGTTCGGATTCTTTAAGTTCAATAGCTTCTTGACTATTAGCAATTGCTTTAGCAAGCTCATAGGCTTTAACATACAGTTCGGAATTCATCATTACCTCCCAAGACTCACTTAACTAGGAAAAATTTAGTAAGTTCCGTAATTAAAAATTTAAACAAGTGAACCGAAAAGAGTCCAAGAATTTGCATTTACAATCTTTACCATAACCAGCTGACCTATCAATCCTGGGTTTCCGTTCAATACTACTAATTCGTTTCCTCTTGTCCTTCCTGATAATAAATCAGGATTTGTTTTACTTGGGCCTTCAACAAGTACTTCGTACTCTTTATCTATCATTTTTAAGCGCCATTCCAGACTCCTGCTATTTTGTAATTCCATTAGCCTTTGTAGCCTGGATTTCTTTACTTCCAGGGGTACTTGATTGGGTAGATTAGCAGCAACAGTACCTGATCTTTTAGAGAACATAAAAGTAAAAGCTTGTGAAAATGGAATTTTTTGGACAAGATCCAGAGTCTGTTCGAAATCTTCTTCCGTTTCACCAGGAAAACCTACTATGATATCCGTAGTCAGCCTTGCTTCAGGAATTGTTTTTAATATCTGTTCTGCCCTTTCTAAATAATATTCCCGCGTATATTTTCTGTTCATAGCTTTTAAGATTTTATTGCTTCCTGCTTGAAAAGGAAAATGGAAATGTTCGCACAAATGTTTTCCATTAGCAACAGTATCAATAAGTTTATCAGTAAGATCTTTAGGATGTGATGTAGTAAATCTTATTCGTTCTATATTGCTTGTTTTATCTACTTCCTTTAAAAGATCTGCAAAGTCATACCCAAAATTATCTTTCCTTCCATACGAATTAACATTTTGCCCCAATAAAGTTACTTCTTTACACCCACTTTGGGCAAGCGCTTGCAACTCACCAATTATTACTTCTTTGGGCCGACTACGCTCTCTTCCCCTTACATAAGGAACAATGCAATAAGCGCAATAATTATCACATCCATACATAATGTTGACATTAGCCTTAAGTTTTCCTTTTTCGGCTAATGGAGCAACTTCTTTACTATTACTAAAATCCTCTGAAACTAATGCTACTTTTTCGCCCTTTTCAGATAAGCTTAATAATTCCTCAAATTTATGATAATCGAATGTACCTGTCCAAATATCAACATGAGAAGCTTTTTTCTTAAGTTTTTCTACCATTCCGGGCTGTTGAATCATACAGCCAGTGACTGCAATTTTTAAATCCGGTTTACTTTGTTTAAGTTTTTTTAATTGTCCAATTTTCCCAATTATTTTATTTTCAGCACTTTCACGGACACAACAGGTATTAATTATTATCAAATCAGCCTCTTCTGGATGTTCCGTTCTTTGATATCCTTGCTTTGTGGAAATTGTAGTTAGAGTTTCAGCATCTCTCTCTGACATCTGGCAACCAAATGTAATTGTATGGACTTTTTTTTGATTTTTTTCGAACATTGCTTTCACCTTTACTTTTTACAAATGTCAAAGAAACATTTTATATCTGTTTCTACTGTTGATAAAAAACAGCAATAGTACCAGGCCCAACATGACTCCCTATAACACAACCTATTTCGCTTAGTATCACTTCTTTTACCCCTAAACGTTTTTGCATTTCAGTTGCTAACATGTTTGCTTCCTCAAGGCTTGCAGCGTGGGAAATACCAATAATTTGAGATGTTGGATCTTTAATATTTTGTTCAACAATATCAACAAGTTTTCTCAAAGCAGCTTTTCGTGATCTAACTTTGTTAAATACTTCTATTTTTCCTTCTCGATTAATATGTAAGATTGGTTTTACATCAAGAAGTCCTGCAACGAAACCAGCCGTTTTACTAACCCTACCACCCTTTACCAAATATTCTAAGGTATCAATTGTAAAAATATATCTCATCCTGTCTCTGATTTTAATTATTTCTTCAACAATTTCCACAGTATTATCTAAACGCTGGGCTATTTCATGAGCAGAAATTGCCAAAAGACCAAAACCCAACGAAGCTCCTAAACTGTCTATAATATGGATTCTATCAGGATAAGTACATACTTCCTTAACCATTAATGCCGTTTGGTAGGTAGAGCTCAATCCTGAAGATAGATGTATCGCTATGACATCATAGCCATCTGCAAGAATTTTTTCGTATACTTTTTGTAGGTCATTTGGGTTTGGTTGAGAAGTTTTAGGTAATTCTTTATAGGATTTAAATTTTACATAAAATGTATCAGGGAAAATATCCAATCCCTCATAAAATGTGGTACCATCGATATAAACTGGCATCGGTACAGTAATTATCCCGAGTTGAGAAGCTAGTTGTTTTGGTAAATCAGATGAGCTATCCACAACAATCTTAACAGGCAATTTTTTCACCACCAACTATTGTTTATTATACTTAATTCTTACTAAATAAATACTTTTTGTCAATAAAATAAAGTAGGGAAAAGCAAATAATAAGTTTTAAAATCACTGTATCAAAATATTTCTATTAGCGAAAATTACGTCTTAATTTATTTATGAAAGAGACAATGCCTGTTGGTTTTGCTTGGACAGCTTTTTTCCCTAACAATTTATTCGCAATATTTCTAACTTGAATTGAGTAATCAGAATTAGGATTGGTAAGATATAATGGTTTTTGGTTTTTTAAAGACTTTGTCACCATTTTGTCATTATAGATCCAGCCAAGTAGTTCTGGCTCTAGTTTTAAAAATCTTGAGGCTGCTTTTTTAAATGTTTCGCTACATTTTATTGCTTCTGTCTCAGATTCACAGCAATTGATAATTAACTGTGGCTTAATTTCTGGATTTCGATAAGCCAATGCTTTGGTTAAACCATATGTATCCATTAAAGCATGCGGTTCAGTAGTGGTTATGAGTAATATTTCGTCTGCGGCTTCTAAGAATTTGAGAACGACTTCCGATATCCCAGCTCCAGTATCTATAATAAATTGATCACACTCATTTTCTAAGTCGGCGAAACCAGAAATAATCCTATTGAATTGGATAGGCGTTAAATTGGTAAAAGCTGAAATACCACTCGAACCAGGGAGAAGCTTAATTCCCGATGGACCAGTCGTTAGTATATCTCGCAAAGTGCACTCTCCCTTTAATACATGAGTAAGGTTTAAGCGGGTATTGAGTTTTAATAATACTTCAATATTTGCCATGCCGATATCAGCATCAAGGATAATAACATTCTGCTTTAAAGATCTAAAAGCTAGGCTTAAATTTATGGCCAAAGTAGTTTTTCCGACTCCACCCTTACCACTTCCAATTGCTATTACACGCGATCTCTTTTCTCGCTTTACTTCTGCCGGGATTGTAACACACCAGGTTTGATTTGCAGGTTGACGTGAAATAACAGTTGAAATATAAATCTTATTTGAGTTCGGTATTAACCAACGAATTGTTGTGCCAATCGGTATAAGAAGCAAGTATCCCTTGTGTAATGTAATAGCTAGTTCTAAACGATCAGGAAAAATTTCTTTGATTACCGTAGTATAAACGTCCTGATATAGCTCTGAATCTGTCGTAAAATTTAGTTTTTTGCCTGCACCGAGATAGGGCTGAATCATCAATTGCCTCCTATTGTATCGATATATAGTAATAATTTTCTACATTTAAGATTCAGTTCCCTTCTTTATTTTATTTTATAATAACTAAAATTTAACCTGTTAGTATAGTTGCTAACAGGTTAATTAAACGTTAATTTAGGAAACTTGAATTACTTCTACCCCATGTTCTTTTACATTCTTTATTAACTGCGGATCAGCTCCTTCATCTGTAATAAATTTGTGGATTTTATCCCACTTGGCAAATGTATGATATAATACTTTTCCTAGCTTTGAGCTATCTGCTACTAATATAACTTCTTTAGCTGATTCAATCATTGCTTGTTTTACTTCCGATTCGGCCATGCTTGAAGTTGAAAGCCCTTTATCTAAACTAATACCCGTAGAGGCCAGGAATAATTTATCTGCGTTAAACCCCGATAGGTTTTCTCTCGTCATCGGACCCATCAAAGAAAATGTTGTTCGTTGAATCTCTCCACCAGTTAATACTATGGTAATCTCCTTCTTCATACTTAAAATATCAGCGACAGGTAAAGAGTTAGTAACAACGATACATTTTTTGTTTAAGGATACAGCTACCGCTAAAGTGGTTGTTCCCGAATCAAGAATAATTGACTCTCCATCTTTTACCAATCCTGCTGCAGCTCTCCCAATCGCAATTTTTTCCTTATGGGCTTCTCCTAACCTTGTTATAAAATCTACTCTGGTAGAAGGAACATTTTGTGGATAAATGGCTTTGCCATGCTCTCTTATGACTAAACCCATTGAAGAAAGTTGTTTAAGATCTCTACGTATGGTCATTTCAGAAACTTTAAATTCTTCGGCCAGCTCTGCTACTGTTAAATGTCCATGTTTTTGCAAAAGAAATCTTATCTTTTCTTGTCTAGCTGCAGTCACTTTATAACCTCCAACGGTGAGAAAAGCAAATTATTTTTCTGTCCTAAATCATAGCAACAGATCCCTCATACACTACACCAGCGGAAGCATCGACAGTGATCATCATTCCGTCTGATATTTTACCCAAAGCATCTTTAGCTCCGACAACAGTAGGGATTCCAAACTCTAAGGCTACAATCGCGGCATGTGAAGTGAGTCCACCTTGCTCAACAACTAAGGCTCCCGCTTGAGCAATAATATCCATATGTGTAGCATCTGTCGTAGAGGCAATTAATACATCTCCCTTTGAAAATCTATCTTGGCTTTCTATCTTTCTGGCTATTCCAATATATGACTTTCTACAAATACCTATTCCTCTAGCTAGAACATTGCCAACAACTTGAACCTTGATGAGATTGGTTGTTCCGACTTTCCCAACTGGAACTCCGGCAGTCAGCACTACAACATCGCCTGTTTTTATTAGGTTTTCATCCAAAGCTTTTGTTACAGCTATAGATAAAAGCTCATCAGTTCCTGTGGTTTCCGGGACAATGATTGAATGGACGCCCCAATTTAGCGCTAAGCTTCTCGCAGTAGTAGAATACGGAGTTGCTGCTATAATCAAGGATTTAGGTCTATAGCGTGATATCATTCTAGCAGTAATCCCTGATTGGGTAGGAGTAATAATCGCAGCAGCGTTTAGGTCGTTGGCAATAGTATTGCTAGCATGGCCAATTGCTTCAGCAATATTTTGTCCTTTTTTAGGCACTACGTTAGATGTGAAGTAAATACTTTCTATTTTCTTTGCAATTTTATCCATGATTTTTACCGCTTCTACTGGAAAAAGACCAGCTGCTGTTTCCCCTGAGAGCATGATAGCGTCAGTCCCATCTAAAATCGCATTGGCAACATCGCTAGCTTCAGCTCTTGTCGGACGGGGTTGACGAATCATGGAATCAAGCATTTGAGTTGCAACTATTACTATTTTACCAAGAGAATTGCATTTTTTTATAATTTCTTTCTGGTGCATGGGGACATCTTCAACGGGTATTTCTACCCCTAGATCTCCCCTTGCAACCATAATTCCATCTGCAACTTCTAAAATATCATCCAGATTAAGTATGCCTTCCTCATTTTCAATTTTTGCTATTATTTTTACGTCAGCATTGGCATCTTCTACTAACTTTCTAACCTCTAAAATATCAGACGCTTTCCTTGCGAAAGAGGCAGCAATAAAATCGATCCCGGCTTGCAGACCAAAGTTAATATCATCAATATCTTTTTGAGTTAACGCAGGTAATTTTATCGAGACACCTGGTACATTTACCCCTTTTCTTGACTTAAGCAAACCACCGTTTTTTATTAGAGTGATAATTTTACCTTCTTGGATTGACTCAACTTCCAGATCGATTAAACCATCATCCAAAAGGATATGTGTCCCGGGATATACCTCTTGCCAAAGATTTTCATAACTAACAAAAACTCTTTCAGAAGAACCAAGTTGCTCATTATTGTCTAAAATAAACCGACCACCTTTTTCAAGGATTACCCCTTCATCAGGAACAAGACCTGTTCGAATTTCCGGCCCTTTAGTATCCAGGAGTATACCGAGATTAACATCTTTCTCTGCAGCAACAGATCTTAGAGTGTTTATTCTGTTTCCATGTTCTTCATAACTACCGTGAGAAAAATTTAGTCTTGCTACATTCATTCCTGCCTCTATAAGCTGTTTCACCACTTCAGGGGATTCACTAGCTGGCCCAATTGTACAAATAATTTTGGTTCTTCTCATTTTTATCGTCCTCTCAGGAGAAATTAAAGTCCACGACTCGCAATTAATTTTACCAAATCTATTACTCTGTTAGAATAACCCCATTCATTATCATACCAAGCAAAGATTTTAACCATTTTATCTCCGATCACCATTGTAGAAAGACCATCAACAATTGAACTATGAGGATTACCGTTATAATCTCGTGAGACTAGAGGTAATTCATTGTATTCCAATATTCCTCTTAGTTCATTTTGAGATGCTTCTTTTAATTTAGCATTGACTTCTTCTTTAGAAGTTGATTTACTTACGTTTACTACAAAATCTACTACTGAAACGTTTGGGGTTGGGACTCTGATTGCCAAACCATTTAGCTTTCCTTTAAGTTCTGGAAGAACTAGAGATACCGCTTTAGCTGCTCCGGTTGTTGTTGGTATCATCGACTGAAAAGCTGCTCTAGCCCGTCGCCAGTCTTTATGTTCTAAGTCTAAAATTCTCTGGTCATTAGTTACTGAATGAATAGTAGTCATTATTCCTTCTTCTATACCAAACTCTTGCATTATAACTTTAGCAACAGGAGCTAAACAGTTTGTTGTGCAAGAGGCATTAGAAATAATGTGGTGTGCTTGCGGATCGTACTTTTCGTGATTAACTCCCATAACAATTGTTATATCTTCATCTTTTCCTGGGGCTGATATAACCACTTTTTTTGCCCCGGCTTCAAGATGCTTACTTGCTCCATCTCTGGCTACGAATCTCCCAGTCGATTCAATAACTATATCTACATCTAATTCTTTCCAGGGCAAAGCTTCAGGATTTTTTTCTGCTAGTAGCTTAATACTTCTGCCCTGGACCTTCATAACATCACCGTCAGTTTCAACATCGTATGGAAGGATCCCATGAACAGAATCATACTTAAATAAGTGGGCTAACAAATCAGGACTACCTAGATCATTTACGGCAACTATTTCTATTTGCCCTGGTGATGATTCAAGAAAGGATCTGAGACATAACCTTCCAATTCTGCCAAATCCGTTAATTGCAACTTTAACAGTCATAATTAAAGCCCCCCATAAATTTTGTTTATTTAAACATATATATTCTGTGCAAATAAACATTTTCCTGCTTACTTTGTTTATTTGCACATTATTATTTTTATTTATACCTATATAATCTCCATAAAAGGTTAAAACTTGCAAAGGTTTTAATAAAAAGAGATAATAATTCGGCTAAACAATAAACACTAAAAACCCATAGGAATTAACTTGTTGCGAGATGATTTATTGTTGAAGCAAGGTAGCCGGCACCGAACCCATTGTCTATATTAACCACTCCAATGCCAGGAGAACAACTATTGAGCATTGTGAGCAAAGCAGACAAACCGGAAAAATTTGCACCATAACCAATACTAGTAGGAACAGCAATAACAGGGTTAGAAACTAGTCCTGCTACTACACTTGGTAAAGCACCGTCCATACCAGCTACTGCGATAATAACATTAGCCTCCAAGAGTTTCTTAGACTGTGCAAGTAGCCTATGCAGTCCGGCAACTCCCATATCATATAGTTTGCTTACATTATTACCCATAATTTCTGCAGTTACAGCTGCTTCTTCTGCAACAGGGAGATCCGCTGTTCCCGCTGATATTACTAAAATATTACCTATTCCCATCGGTTTTCTTTTTCTAATAATAATAGTATTAGCAATTGGGTTAAATTCTGCATCGGGAATTTCTTGAACTACTGTCTTATATATGTCTGAATTTGCACGAGTTGCCAAAATATTATTATCGGACAATTCTATCAATTTTCTTAAAATTGATAGAATATGATCCTTCTGTTTTCCTTGACAGAAAACAACTTCAGGAAAACCTTTTCGGAACTGTCTATTGGTGTCTAAAACAGCGTATTCAAGGTTATAGTAATACATTTTGTCTATTTCTTTTACAGCATCTTCGATGCTTATTTCATTGTTTTGTATTTTATATAAAATATTTTTTAAAAATACACTCATATACTTGCATAGTCCTTTCCTACATTTGCTAATTATACTTGAAACTAGCTCAGTTTTTAATCTTCATAGGGATTATCGCTAAAAATAACAGTAATAGTGTCACCTTGATTAACTATCTGGCCACTTTCTGGGAATTGCTCTACCGCTAATCCGGTTCCAGAAAAATTGTACCGAAGATCTAATTTTCCAAGTTCTTCCCCAACCTGTCTCATAGTTAACCCTTTCAAATCAGGTACTAAAACTTCACCCTTTTCAAGGTGCTCTATTGTTGGCTTATCTTGAGGTTGTTTGTTTTCTGTAATATTCTTCGAAAGATTATTATTGATGTAACTTTGAGTATTTGCTGCGACAGGTATGCCGTAATACTGCAATGTGCTCTCTATGATATTTTTAGCGTATGGTCCTGCAAGAGTACCACCCTGAATTATTTCAGCTCTTGGAGAATCAATGACTACGAGTACAGCAATTTTAGGATTATCTGCAGGTGCATAAGCTACAAAAGATACTATGAAGTCTTTTTCAGAATAAGCTCCTGTTTTGGGATCAATTTTTTGGGCAGTTCCTGTTTTGCCTGCCACTTTTATACCAGGTATTTTTGCTCTACCACCTGTCCCTTCATCTACTACACTAACAAGGATATCTGTCATTATTGCACTAGTCGATTCCGAAATAACTTGTCTAACTAACTTAGGATTATTTTGAAAAACAGTGTAATTATCCTTCGTAGTAATTTTATCGAGTAGATACGGCTGCATCAATTTTCCACCGTTAGCAACCGCACAAATTGCAGAGAGAAGTTGAATTGGAGTTACAAGATTGGCTTGGCCAAAAGACATTGTAGCCAATTCTAGACTCTTCACCTTATCTATATTTATTAATAAACCTTGTTCTTCCCCTGCTATATCAATTTTAGTTTTGCTTCCAAAGCCAAATGATTTCAAATAAGTATAAAAAACTTCTTTTCCCATAATATTAGCTATTTGAGCAAGTACTACATTAGATGATAATCTCATTCCTTCGGCAAATGAAATATTTCCATAAGATCTAAAGTACGAGTCCCAGTTTGTGATTCTCTTAGACCCGACAATATAATAACCAGGGTCATAAAATATTTGATCAGCTGTGACAATTTTCTCTTCAATGGCTGCAGCTCCGGTAATTATTTTGAAAGTTGAACCTGGTTCGTAAATCATACTTATTGCCAAATTTTTACGATCATTTACGCTGGTATTTATATAGTTGTTGGGATCAAATGTTGGTCTTGAACCCATTCCAAGAATTTTCCCGCTCGAAGGTTCCATAGCTAAAATTACTACACGTTCAGGTATGTATTTATCTACGATATCGTCCAAAGATTGTTCAACTAAGTGTTGAACTGTAGAATCAATTGTAAGAATAAGGTTATATCCAATGCTCTTTGTAGACCCTATCTGCTTTTTTTTGTGTTCATCATCAGAATTGGCGCCTTCAATAAACTCTGTTTCACCTTTTAATTCATCATTATAATAATATTCTAAACCCTCAACTCCGTCGCCTGCCATATTTACTATTCCTAAAATTGAAGAATACATTGTGTTTGAGGGATATACTCTTTTATACGTATCTGTAAAGCCTATACCTGGAATCCCCAGCTCCGCAACTTGATTTGCTTTATCTATATCAACTTGCCGTGCCAAACTTACCCAAGAAAGATCTTTAGTCAATAGCTCATAAATGACACTATTTTCTTTTTCTAAGATTTGAGCAATATCAGATGCTATTTTCTGAATATTTTGATCTAACTCTTTCTTGTTGTTACTCTTCTTCTCCAAAACAGATAGCAATGTTTTAGGATCAGCATAAATATCTTTAGCCTTAACACTTTTTGCTAAAATATTTCCTTGAGCATCTATAATCATTCCGCGCTCATAAACCATTGTTTTACTATTGTCTCTAAAGGTAGCCCCTCTAGCCTTTAACTCAGAGGCGTTAACTATTTGGAGAAAAAAAAGCTTGCTTAATATTACTATAACTATCAAAAGCAGAAAAATGAAAAGAGATTTTTCTCTAGTTAAATGTTTTTTTTGATTTTTCAATTCTTGATACCTCTTATTATTCTATTCACTACTAGTACTATTATAATAAAAAAATTGAAAAGTTAAATCTTTAAAGCTCACAAAAATCTCAACTATCGATGGCAATAGACATATAAACCACCTTGCTGAGACTCTGTGAGCTTTGTTTATATTATTACCTGTTTTAATTAGCGGATACTATGTAAAATTTTACTTATTTTAAAGCTATTAGTCTCAAAATATAGCTTACTGTAATACCTCCTAAAAACCCTCCAAAATGAGCAAAATTATCTATTCCTGGAGCAATGATCCCAAAAACCATATTTATTCCTAAAATAATTAATAAATTAGTAATAAGTCCACTCCTCCAAAAAATTTTTTTACGCCATCCATAAACAAGAATTGAACCTAATAGTCCGAAAATAGCACCTGATGCGCCTGCTGATATTTTAGTACTGAAAATAAAACTAAATAACGCACCTGTGATACCGCTAAAAATATAAATCAATAGGAACTTACCATGACCGTACATTTTTTCTACAAGCTTCCCTAATACATATAAGGCATAGGTATTAAATAACAAATGTGTGAAGCCAATATGTATGAATATTGATGTAACTAAACGCCAATATTGACCTGCTTCGATCAAGGGATTAACCTTAGCTCCAAAAATAATAAGATTTGTTATTTTAGTTGAGCCGCCCAGCAAAGTCATTATGAGAAATATTATTAGGTTAACACAGATTAAGCTATAAGTTATATAATACTCTTTAAAATCTTTTTTATAATAATTCATCTAAACAACCTACTTTTTAAAAGAAAAGATAGTTGGGATGCCAATGTGATAAGACATTTGCATCCCGAAGCCATATTTTAAAAAATATATTTTTACTCGTATAAATCCTTAGTAACGCGGCGGTATAAATAATCTTTCGCCTGGATAGATAAGATCGGGGTTACCCAAACGGTTATAACCAGCAAGTTCACGCCAATCCAGCCCAAATCTTTGGGCAATTTTATAAACGGTATCTCCTTTTTGAACTACATATACCTGAGGTTGAGGTTTTTCTTGTTCTATAGATTCACATGGGCCACAGATATACGGTTCACAAGCATAACTCATCGGCGTTTGGAACGAACAAATACCATCGGGCATCTGTTCAGGGCTATAGCCATCTAGAGGGTTTAATCCATGTTGGTTGACCATATGATATGCTAGCGGTTGATTGTAATAGCCAGTTTGATTTTTTCCAAAGAACATATCCATACCTCCTTTGCTACTATGGTATGGAATTATGTTTAGAAGGTGTCTGTACATGGTAATAAATGTATTATTTATTTTCCAAACTATTTAGATATCTTTCTGCTTGCGTTGCTGCTATTGCCCCATCTCCCACTGCTGTGACTACTTGCCTTAAAGGGGTATTTCTAATATCTCCCGCAGCATAAACTCCTTTTATGTTTGTTTGAAGAAATTCATCTGTAATAATATACCCCTGGGCATTGGTCTCTAAATAATTTGGAACAAATTCAGTGTTTGGTTCAGTACCAATAAAAACAAATACCCCATCAATAGGAATTTCTTTTTTTTCAGCACTTTTTGTATTTTTAATTATAATACTTTTTACTTTATCGTCACCTATTATTTCCTCTACTACACTGTCAAGTAAAAATGAAATTTTAGAATTATTCTTAGCTTCTTTTAGAACAATGTCTGATGCTCTAAAACCATCACGGCGATGAATAATGATTACATTTAAAGCAAATTTTGTTAAATACAAACCTTCTTCTAATGCAGAATTACCCCCGCCTATGACAGCAACAAATTTATTTTTATAAAATGGACCATCACACATGGCACAATAGGATACTCCTCGACCTCTAAATCTTTCCTCACCTTCTACACCTAAGTAACGCGGCTTTGAACCTGATGCTATAATCACAGCCTTCGACTCAATAGTAGTCTGTTGATTAGTAAAGATCTTTTTTACCTTTCCCATTAACTCCATGCTTGTTACATTTTCAAAAACGAAATCAGTTCCATAGTTTTGAGCTTGTTGGTAAAAAAGACCACCCAATTCATAACCACTTACACCTTCTGGGAATCCGGGATAATTCTCAATTTTTTCTGTCATAGCAACCTGTCCCCCAGGTGCCATGGACTCTATCACAATTGTTTTTAAACCTCCTCTTGCTGCATAAATTGCTGCCGTAAGACCTGCTGGTCCAGCGCCGATTATAGCTAAGTCATACATAAAACTGCACCAACTTCCATCGTATTCTTCCTTTAGTATATAACAGAAGTGATTTATAAGAAAGTAAATGGAAGGTTTTTTTGTTGTTATACAGAATAACTAAATGCTTAACATTTACTAAATTTGATATTTAATAAAGTTAGAAATTTTTACATATATTACTATTGTCTACTTTAAGGGGGCACTTGGCTTGAAATCATTATTTAAACTAATAATTTTGATTGCACTAATAATATGCTTTTTTATTATAATAAGCGGTTTCTATGAAGATTGGTTATGGTTTAAAGACCTTGGTTACGAAATATTATTTTGGAAGCCTATTCTAAGTAAATTTATAATCCAGCTTATTAACGGCTCCATGTTATTCATCTTGATATCGGCAATCTTATTATCTGGTAAACATGCTTTTACCACCTTTTACAATGAAAGATTCCATAAAAAAATCAGACTGGTAGATGAAGTAAATCTTCCTGCTATAACCTTGAGCCACCGTAGAGTAACTATTTTTATTTTACTTGTTTCCGGAATAATAAGTATAATAGTAAGTTTTATTGTAGGTTTCACAGGATGGTTAGATATATTATATTTTAGGAATTCTTCTTTATTTAATATAACAGACCCTATATTCGCCAAGGACTTAAGCTTTTATATATTTAAACTACCGTTTTTACTTACAATCTATAATGCTTTTTTCTCTCCGATCTTAATTCTAACTATTTTTACGACATTATTTTATATGGTTACTAAGGTAATATATTTTAATTCATTTAAAATCTGGCAAAAAGAAGCAGTGGTTATCAATCCCTCGGCTAGGAAACATTTGGGTATCCTTGTATCTATTCTATTCATAATAAAAGCTTTTGGATATTATTTAAGCACTTTCTCATTACTATATTCCCAAGAAGGTCATGTTACGGGTGCAGGCTATACTGACATCCATGCAACCCTACCAGCGATCAGAATATCTATGATATTATGTGTCTTGGCTTTCATAATTCTCGCAACTTCTATATTTGTAAAGGACCATCGCTTAATTACTATTTCTATCCCTCTGGTAATTGCTTTATCCACTCTTTTAAATAGCTTTTTCCCATTCTTAGTCCAGTCTTTAGTTGTTATTCCAAATGAACTGCAAAAAGAATCTGAATATATAGCCAATGAAATTAGATTAACAAGATACGCTTATGGGTTAGATAAAATTGAAGAAAGGGATTATCCTGGAAACGAACCAATTACAGTTTCTGATTTAGAGAAAGAAATAGAAACTCTAAATAATATAAGATTGAATGATCCTAAATCCGTAAAACAAATCTATACCCAGAAACAAGGTATAAAACTATATTATAAGTTTAATGATATTGATTTAGACAGATATCATATTAATAATAAATATCATCAAATTATGGTTTCCCCTAGAGAAATTTCTATAGAGGACCTTGATCCTAAAGCCCAAACTTTTATTAATACGAGGTTTAAGTACACTCATGGCTTTGGTTTGGCCGCTTCATTTCCTAACGCTGTAACCTCGGAAGGACTTCCTACTTTTGCAATAGGAAATATTCCACCTATCAGTACACATTCAGAACTATTAATATCCGAGCCGCGTATATACTTCGGAGAATTGACAAATGACTGGGTGGTAGTTAACACAACTTTTAAAGAATTTGATTACCCTCAAGGAAATGATAATGCCGAGAACAGCTATCAAGGGCAAACAGGAATTGCACTAACTCCTTTAAATAAATTCATGCTTTCAATACATAGGGGTACACCGCAGTTTTATTTTTCAAAAGAGGTAACCTCAGAAAGTAAAATTTTATTGCATAGAAATATTTTAGAAAGAGTAAAGAAACTTGCTCCTTTTTTGAAGTATGATAATAATCCTTATCCAGTAATAGATGAAGGTAGAATAAAATGGTTTATTGATGGTTATTCAACAGCTAGTACACTTCCTTATTCTAGCCTCTACGCTGAACATAATTTCAATTACATAAGAAATTCAGTGAAAATTATTATTGACGCCTATGATGGGACAGTAGATTTTTATATAATAGACCATGAAGATCCTATCTTACAAACCCTTAGTAAAATCTTTCCTGGCGTTTTCAAAGATATTGCAGAAATGCCTTATACCTTAAGAAAACATCTTAAATATCCGGAAACGCTATTTAAAATTCAAGCTGAGATGCTTAATACTTTTCATATGACCAATACAAAAGTTTTCTATAACAAAGAAGACGCTTGGAGTATTGCTAAAGAATTCTATGGCACAAAACCTCAGGACATTGAACCGTATTATTTAATTTTGAGGCTCCCAGGTGAAGAAGAGGAAGAATTTGTGCTAATGCAGCCGTTTACTCCTGCTTCCAGCCAGAATAATGCACGTAATAATTTGATAGCCTGGTTAGTCGCCCGAATGGATGATGTTCATTATGGAGAACTTATTTTATATAAGCTTCCGAAAAATATTGAAGTAAGTGGCCCACTTCAAATCGAATCTAGAATAGATCAGGATCCCGAAATTTCAAGACAGCTCGCATTATGGAATCAAAAAGATTCCAGGGAAATGCGTGGAAATCAATTAGTAATACCAGTCGGAGGGAATTTTCTGTATATTAAGCCAATCTATCTACAATCAACAACTAATGCCAGTATTCCTGAATTAGTAAGAATTATCATTGCATACGAAGATAAAATATCAATGTCTACTTCTATTGAAGATGCACTTAAACAAATTTTTGGTTCGGGTGTTCCTAAACTATCTCCTTTGGGAGAAAACGCAATTTTTGAAATACAAAGCCCTCTAGAGACTGAAACAAACAACTTAAAATTTGAAGACTTGATTGAGCAAATTCAACAAATTAGGGACATGCTTGATGACCTTGAGAATCAGCTTATGGACTTTACCGATCAGTTTTTATCCCTCGAAGAGGATGATATGAGTATTGAGCGCCAATAATATCTGGTTTTTAGCTCATCCTCGATTAACTCTAAATACATTAGTCCAGTTGAAGCCGGAACTATTTTATTATTTGATTTCATCTTTTTTGAATTCCCATTTGGCTCAATTATATATAAAAAGTTAAAATTTTTTAGTAATAAGTTACCATCAATACAACTAGTAGACTTAATATCTTTATAAGGTATTTTACCTTGCCAAATAAGCAAACGGTTTTTATAATCTATTTGCTTGTTTGTGTTGTCAACTTTATATAAATAGATCTCTGTCAAGTATCCCTCATCTAATTTCCCGGTATAGAGAAGATTGTCTGAACACTCCAATAAAACAATATTTGGGTCATCGCTAATAAGAGTTCGTTTGCTACCGTTTAGCATTGTAATTGTTTTTCTTTGATCCTTTTCAAAACTTTCTAAAAAAAGAATTCCAAATTTATTAGAAACCTTTATTTTCGTGATAATTTCTCCTGGCCCATTAAACTTATTATAATTTTTCATTATATCTATTTTAATTAATTCTGTCTCGTTACTTGAGTTCGTACTTAAAATATAAAGATTATTTGTGTAGGTGGAGATTTCTATCTCGAGTATTTTATCTATATCTAAACTGATTATTCGATCTAATTTTGGTTTTATCTGATTTTCTGATTCAAAGTCTAATGAAAAAAGATTTAACACCTTAAGATTATTAGTAACACTTTGGGTAAAATATATAAGACCATTCCTATCTGGTAACCATCTATATCCTATTAAAGACGATTCATTGTTAGCAAGGTTAAAAACCCTGTTATTTATAAGATCAATAATTTTGAGGTTATTATGTAAAACACAAGCAAGGAATTTATTATTATATGACAAACTATAATTTTCCGCCTCGGTTAAAGACTCATTAATAATATATTCTTTATCAATACGATAATGAGGATTTAATAATTGATCCGCTTTCCAATCTAAAAATAGAAAAATAGCCAATTGTAAACCTAAAGATACTATTATAAAAAAAGTGATAATCTTAATATTTTTCAATCAGTCTCACCCTTGTTATTCTGCTCATCATTTAGTACCACAATAAAAGCTGTAGGCATATACCTTTCTCCAAAAACGTTCCATAAACGATTAATAATTTGTCCGTTATAGTACATTTCCGTTGAAGAGCCACCATCCAAATTAGCTGCATTTAAAGCCTGATATTCGATAAAAACATTCATCAAATCCCTAAGGGTTGCTCCCATGCTCCAACCCGGTTGTCTGCCGTCAATAACCACGAAAATAATTGTTCCATCTGATCTTTGTCCTATCCCTGTTCTGGGTGCTAGTCCCCACCCACCATCCCCTTCGATTTGGGGAATCCCATTAAGTAGCAAATAAGGTTGAAAGGTTACAGCGTGTTGGATTTCTTTCTCCTTTATTTCTTTTACTGACATCTCCTCTAAAATAAGCACCCCATTTTTATCTAAACCGATAATACTTACATACTTGTTGCCAACATTGTTATAAATGATTTCACCATTTTGAACTGTTATTCCATCCGGAAATGCTCCATTTCCCTGGGCATTAGGGTCGAAGAAACCACCGGCATTTATTCCACCTATCGCTTTATTCTCAATAACTAGTTCAGAAAGTCTCTGTCCAGCTACTCCTAATTCATTCGTAACAGCTATCCTAACAAAATTTGGATTATCAATAAGCATTACCTTGCCTTTAAAACTCTTTCCTGAAATCTCTTCAATCCTAATACCATTAGAGTTATCTAATAACACATTTTTTTTATTCATTATTACAGGTTCAACCGTGATAATTCCAGAGTTAGATTGCTTCAGTAGTTGGCTTATTTTTTCCTTAGATAAAAAAAATTCTGCAACCTGCGGGTGACGAGAGGTGATAATAGTCTCGAGTGTGAATATTTTCAAAGAAGCGAAAGGCCCATAGAAAATAACCAACGGAGCAATTAATATAAATACAACTAAGTTTATTATAAAAAAATTAAACAAAAGCGTTTCTTTTTTCACGGTTTTCACTCACCAAGTAAATTTTTAATTATCCATCACAATAAATTGGCTATCATTTATATATTCTGAAATACTATTATACTACCGTCTATAAAAAAAAATAAGTACTCTTAGAGTACTCATTTATGTTCTAATAGCCTTATTAGCTATTTTTACTATTTATTAAATGAAGAATCTACGTTGAAAGTAAATTTCGCTTCAGTATTTTGGTCAATTCCTCCATCAGGATTTGCTTTAATTGCTAAAACAAGCTCATGTTGTCCATTCGTCGCACTTTCCCCTTTTGCATCTCCTAAAGCGTTAATATTTTCAAATGAAATTTTAGCAGTGGCACCTGGTTCGAGAGTTGGAATTATTCCCTGCTTATTAAGCTGTTGGTTTCTATCTTTAAGTGAAATCAATGTTAGAGAAATTTGAATATTGTTCATAGTCTTTTCTGTAACATTCTGGACTAGGGCGGAAACTTTAAAATTTGTACTTGGCAGAATCTTTAAACCCTTATATTCTTCGTCGCCGTATTTTACATTTTTTACTGCAATTTGAGGATCAAATTCTACACTTACAAATTTTATATATGGTTCAATGTTTTCAACAACTGGATCTGTTTCAGCTTTTCCAAAAAAATTAACTCCTAGAAAACTTGCAAAAATAATAACTAAGCCTAAAAAACTATACAATAAATACTTTCTTTTTACTGTAATAAACTTAGCCATATAGATACCTCCTACTCATATTTCTACTAAAAAACCTATGCAAGTTAGCTATCGGACATGCATAGGCTCAGAAAAAAAGCTATTTATTTTTTTCTTGAAATTAGGTAACTTTTCACCTATTTTTTTCACGTTTTACGTATTTCTGCATTCGGATATCTTGGTGAGTGGTCAGACGGAAAATTCTACACATTTGAAGTAATCTCGAACAAGTCCTTTCTCCTAAATAGTGTTCAATCTCAGTAAAATCTAAATTTGTTGTAATGACTGTTGGGAGTTGTTCATTCATTCTATAGTTTAAAATAGAATAAATCCTATTGCGAGTCCATTCAGTATAATTATGAGCTCCCAAATCATCCATAATCAAAATAGGGACTGATCTAGCTATATCTAGTAAATCGAATTCTGTAGCATCGCTTTTAGATGTATATGATGCCCTCAACTCATCTAGTAAATCGGGAACGATTAAGAATAATACTTTACATCTTTTTTCAATCAGTTCATTAGCTATGGATGCAGCCAAAAAAGTTTTACCACTTCCTACTGGGCCTGTAAAGAGTAACCCAATCTCGTTAGGGTTTTTGAGAACTTTTTTGCAAAACTCTTCAGAAGCAGTAAAAGCTTTCTGAGCATTAATATAATGGTTTTTATCTCCATCAGGTGAATTATAATATTCTAAGTTAAAGTTTTCAAAGCGACAATTTAATAATTCTTTGGATAGACGAGCGTATTTGAAACTATTTTCAATACTTTTTTGTTTCATACAAGTGCATGGAACAGCAGTTTCGCCTTTTAAAATTATACCCCTATCCTTACAGAGTGAACAGGCAAAGCTATTCTGATTAACCTTATTATTGTTTATGCAATTAGCAAATTCGCCGTCTTTTATTTCTTTTTGGTTATTATACCTTTTTATAATCTGATCCAATTTCTCCAAAACCATGCTCCTCTCCCTTAGAGATATATATCATCATATTTGTTAGGACTTACATTTTTCTTCTTACCTCTATCCTTTTTTTTCTGTCTTGATTGGAAATTCTCATCCTCTGCTTTAACTTCCAAAAGCGTTTTAATTCCTTTCTTTTCCCATTCTCTCAAAATGGAATCAAGGTACCTGAAATTCCGTATTCCTGCACTTACTCCCCTTCTTAAAGCTTCTAATATTAATTCTTCGGAGTAAGAAGCGATTAGCCATTTCTCAATGTGTTCACATTCGAATTCGCTTAATGGTCTCCCTAATTCTCTCTCGAAAACTTCTATAATCTCCATTGGCGGGTTTGCTTTGGATGAATTAACGTTCTTATTAAAATCGTCACTTTTAACAGCCGTAATTTGCTTAAATTGGCTTATACCCCATAGTTCAAATAATTGATCAATTAAACCGGTTATATCATATTTATTATTAACGCTTATCTTGTTTCGGTTAAAGATCTCTTGAGATGAGCTTAAGATACCTTTACTTTGAAGATCTACTAGTATTTCTTTGACCTCCGAAATATTAATCCCCATCTTCCTGCCAATGTTTTCCTCTAGTCTATCACTATTTTCAGCATTTAATTCGGCAATCAGATGAATGAGGAGCATCATTTCACGATCTGATATACCGAGCTCAGCATAATGGTCGAGTAAAAATTTTGGTATAGATACCGATCCTGAAAAGAAAAGAGCTTGCGAAAAGCCCCCGTAAACATTATTTTTAGTCAAACAATCACCCTCAATAAACTAATTCTGAAGTATCAAAAAACGTCTAATAACTAGGCACTAATATTCAGTAACTGTAAAATTTATCCAAAAATTCCTTCTTGTGGAGAGGTTTTTTATTACTTTTGTCGTAATTATATCATGAAAGGCGGTGGATTTTAATGGACATTACAAAAGAAATAAATATTCTACTAAGTAAATCAGGAGCTCATCCTGTTCTAGGTTTTAAACATTGTCAGAGAGTATATCATATGGCCAGAGAACTCTCTCAACACCTAACTCTTGATGATGAAATATTGTATATCTCCGCAATGCTTCATGATATGGGCAAATATCCAAACTACTCTATCCCTAATGTAGATCATGCTTTGAGGTCAAAGGGAATTGCTGCAAATTTATTTAAAAAATACAATTTGGAAGCGAATAAAGTCAACATAATATTAGAAGCAATCGAATTTCATATGCATTACTCCGAACCGGGTAATAGTGACGAAGCAATATATATAAGAGATGCTAATATCTTAGATAATTTGGGTAATATAGGAATAATGAAAATATTTAGTCTAGTTGGACAAGACGAGCTAATCACCAGTCCAGAAGATGCTCTGCTAAGAATTCAAATATTTGCAGAGGCTTTACCTAAAAAAGTTTATTCGAAAACTGGACGTAGGATTGCAGTCAAACGAAGAGAAGAGATAATGAGATTCTTATCCGGTATTAAACGCCAAACATCGGAATATGCCTGGATTTAATTAGCGCTTTTTCGCCTCTTCGAGTATTTGCGCCACACTATCAATAACAGAGTATAAATAATTATAATCTCGTTCTTTTTTCGTAACATTGATAAACTCTCTTAAATCTTTTTTTAGCTTATCATAAGCATAATTCACTTCAGATAAAGTAATACCTTTAGTTCTACTGAGATTTTTAGCTATCAGGTTTCTAAGTACATCTTCTTCTTTACTAATACTTGCCGACAATTTTTCCTCAACTAATTTTAGCCATGGTTTTTCAGGAATGTTACGAATAATTTGATTGTTAACAAATTCAACAACTTCTCCTAACTCTGGGATAATTGGTGTTATACCTTTTTCCTTCTGAAGCACGTCAGAAAACACATTCATTGCCATTTCTTCTCCGTGAACTAAAAATATCCCACGCAAATTGGAGCATGAGGTATTAATCCACCTAAGAAGCTCGTTTTGATCTGCATGGGAGGAGAATCCCGGCAGATTAATTATATCGGCATTTACTGAAATCCTTTCACCGTGAATAGTAACTTCTTTTGCTCCATCAATAAGTCTTCGCCCAAGTGTGCCCTCTGCTTGATATCCTACAAATAAAACAGTAGAGTCCGAACGCCATAAATTATGTTTCAAATGATGTTTAATCCTACCAGCGTCGGCCATTCCGCTGGCAGATATTATAATAGCCCCGCTGGTAGTATTGAGTCTAATTGAGTCTTCTGTGGTATGGCTGAAATAAACATTTTCAGCAGTTAGTGGGTTTAGACCTATCTTAATTAATCTAGTACTTTCCTCGTCAAAGTTTTGTGGATTTTCTCTAAAAATTTTGGTTGCTGAAATTGCTAAAGGGCTATCAATATATATGGGCAGCACCGGTATTTTATTTTCATTTTTAAGCTGTTGCAAATAAAATAATAAATCCTGGGTTCTTTCTATAGCAAAGGCAGGAATAATAATATTTCCGCCTTTTTTGTAGGCTTTATTAATAATTTCAGCTAGTAATTCCAATTTATTTGTCTTAGCTGAATGGGTTTTGCGCCCATACGTGGTTTCCATTATTATTATATCTGGGTTTTCAATTACTGTCGGATCTTCAACATATGGCTTATCATCTGAACCTATATCCCCTGAAAAAACCACCTTTTTTGTTTCATCACCATCAGCGATTGTCAATAAAATGTGCGCAGAACCCAGTATATGTCCTGCGTCGAAAAATTGCGCAGAAATATTTTCTGACAAAACAATCTCTTTTTTATAATCTACAGGTACAAAAAAATCCAGGGAATTGTTCGCATCTTCTGCTGTATATATAGGTTCTAAAGAAGGTAGATTTTGCCTTTGCCGCTTTCTATTTTTACGTGCTATTTCCATTTCTTGTATATATCCACTGTCTGGTAATGATATCGAACAAAACTCAGTTGTTTCAGGAGTTGCATAAATTGGTCCTTTATACCCTGCTTTAACCAATTTCGGGATAAGCCCACTATGGTCTATATGAGCATGGGTTAAAAGTACTGCATCTATAGTCGATGGATCGAAAGGAAAAGCACCATAGTTAAGTTCTTTAAGGATTTTTGAACCTTGAAACATCCCACAATCTATTAGTATACGACGACTGGATGTTTCAACTAAAAATGAAGATCCAGTGACTGTTTTACAAGCACCACAAAAATGTATTTTCATTTTTAACCTCTCTTATAAATATATTAATCAAGTTGTACTATTTTTAATTTTATGGCTTTCAACGCTGCCTGCGTTCTGTCGTCAACTTCTAATTTTCTAAAAATATTGGACAAATGATTTTTTACAGTTTTTTCACTAATAAAAAGTGAAAGGCCTATATCTTTGTTTGAAGCTCCTTTTACAACATATGTTAGAATCTCTATTTCTCTATTGCTTAGTCCAAAATTATTTTTTGGTGTATTAGCACTGGCTAATTGATCCAGCAACTTTCCAGTTACAGAAGGTGCCAAAATCGGTTCACCCGCATACACTTTTCTTATTGAATCAACAAGGTCTTTGGGGATGACGTCTTTTAAAAGGTAACCAGCTACTCCAAGTTGTAAAACTTGAAAAACTTTATCATCGGAATCATCAACAGTTAAAACCAAAATACCTATCTCAGGTTTTTCTCTCCTTATGACTCGACAAGCCTCTAATCCGTTAACCCCAGGCATATTTAAATCCATAAGTAGGACATCGAAGGGAGTGCTCCGAGCTATATTTATTGCTCCTTGTCCATCTCCAACCTCAGCAATTACTTGAATCCCATCTTCAAATTCTAATATTCGTCTAAGACCTTCTCTTAGAAGTGGATGATCATCAGCTATTACTACCCGGATCATAAGCCTGTACCTCCTTGTTTAATGTGGGTAATTCAAACGCAAAAATTGTTCCTTTTCCAATTGTAGATTCAATCGAGAATTTACCTGAATACATCTGTATTCTTTCCTTCATACCAATTAGTCCAAATTTTTCAGCCGGATTTTCTAAAACCTCTTTTATATCAAAACCCTTCCCATAATCAACTATTTGACCTTTTATTAAATCTTCGGAGAATTCAAGTAATATTTCACATCTTGTGGAATTGGCGTGTTTTGCGACGTTGGTCATGCCTTCTTGAACCAA